>JANMMA010000050.1:0-2339 GCA_031372815.1 Sphingobacteriales bacterium | reverse complement strand
AAGTGACCTCATACTAGACATCTTCGCCAGCCGCGCTAAAACCGCACAGGCGAAAGCGCAGGTAGAACTGGCCCAATATCAGTATATACTTCCCAGGCTAAGAGGTATGTGGAAACACCTTGAACGACTCGGTGGTGGTATTGGTACAAGGGGACCCGGCGAATCTGAAATAGAAACCGACCGTAGGATCGTACGCGAAAAAATCAGTTTATTACGGAGACGCCTGGCCGAAATTGACAAACAGGCTTTCACCCAGCGTAAGGACCGGGGCGAACTTATTCGCGTAGCACTTGTGGGATACACTAACGTGGGTAAATCTACTTTGATGACGCTGCTAAGCAAGTCGGAAGTGTTTGCCGAAAACAAATTGTTTGCTACGCTTGATACTACCACAAGAAAGATTGTCTGGGAGAACACTCCTTTCCTGCTCAGTGATACGGTGGGGTTTATTCGCAAACTTCCTCACCACCTGGTTGAAAGCTTCAAAAGCACATTGGATGAAGTAAAAGAAAGTGATATCCTTTTGCATGTAGTGGATATTTCACATCCCCAATATGAAGAGCAGATCAATGTGGTAAAGACGACACTCATGGAAATGAACTGCCATGATAAGCCCATGATCACGATCTTCAACAAAATGGACCAGTACGAGAAAAACAGTTATGATGAATGGCTGGAACCGCAGGTGAAAGAGGAAATGTTACAGGATCTAAAAGACCGATGGGAAAATGAAACCAATCACGGTTGTGTTTTTATTTCGGCCACTGAGCGAAAAAACATTGATCAGTTGAGGACAACAATCATGGGCAAGGTGAAAGAAATGTATAGAATCCGTTATCCATATAAATCAGCATTCTTTACCTGATGGGTAAAAAAATAAAGTGGTTTCGCATTTCCGCCGATATCTCCGAATTGCAGTTTGCTGGCAATAACATAGCCGTTACAGATTGTAATGGTAAAACAATTTGTATCGGCAAACATGGTGACCAACTTTTCGCTTTTGCCTACAAATGCCCGCATGCATCGGGAATACTCGCCAATGGTTTTATAGATGTTATGGGCAATGTTGTTTGCCCGGTCCACCGTTATAAATTCTCCCTTGCGAATGGACGGAATACAGAAGGATATCTGCTTAAAACATATCCGATAGAAACCCGTGAAGACGGCATTTATGCAGGATTTGAAGAAAGCGGTTTCTCACTTTGGTGATCTTTCCACACATTTGCAATACCTTATTGCAACATGACTAACGCATTTTTCACCACATCACCAGGCAGGTTTAGTTTGATGGACTCACGCAGCCTCAACAAACTACTGCTAACCCTGGCCGTTGCCGTTAACTTCTCCGGATTATTCCTAACCATCATCGGCCCAGATGGTACACTATATGCCGCCATTGCAAAAACGATGGTAATCAATGGTAATTATATTGAGATGTTTGGTAACGGGACAGACTGGCTCGATAAACCCCATTTCCCTTTCTGGATCACCGCACTATCCTTTAAACTGTTCGGTATCAACGATTGGAGCTATAAGCTTCCCGCCGTCTTGTTCATGATGCTTGGCGCCTGGTATACCTGGAAACTTGCCATGAGACTTTACCAGGATAGAACAATAGCAGACTGGTCGGTCCTCATTCTCCTGACCGCAGAACACATCATCCTGTCTAATACAGACGTTAGGGCAGAGCCTTATCTAACTACAACCATTGTTGCCTCGGTTTACCATTTTCAGAAAGCTTACACAGAAAAAAAAATTATCCAACTTATTGCAGGCTCTATGTTTGCTGCTTTTGCTGTCATGACCAAAGGCATATTTGCAATTATACCTATAGGTGCGGCTATTGGCGGACAGCTACTGTTCACCCGGGACTGGAAAAATATTTTTCATGTCCGATGGCTTATTGCGGGCATATTCATCCTGTTGTTTATCACGCCGGAACTTTATGCGCTGTATTACCAGTTCGACCTTCATCCAGAAAAAACTGTGTTTGGCCAGAAAGGCGTATCGGGCCTGAAGTTTTTCTTCTGGGACAGCCAGTTTGGAAGATTTTTCAATACCGGGCCGATCAAAGGGAAAGGTGATCCCTCATTCTTTTTTCACACTTTACTTTGGGCCTTTCTTCCATGGTCACTGATGCTTTACGCAGCTATATATACCCGCATTAAAAACGGTATTCAACAGAAACCTGCTGTTGATTGGTACACGATCATCGCATCTCTGGTAACTTTCCTGATGTTCTCGCTATCAAAATTTCAACTTCCCCATTACCTCAATATTGTATTTCCTTTTTTTGCTATCATAACAGCGAATTATATCAGTCAACTAAAAAATACTAA
>JANMMA010000489.1:0-14803 GCA_031372815.1 Sphingobacteriales bacterium | reverse complement strand
ACCAGTCACGAATATTTTCCATCCAGTGGCGGTACATATTCTTAAACTTGGCAGGATAGAATTTTATCTCGTCTGTCATCACATCCGCTAATGCAGGGCCGGATATCTTTTTCATGGCTACCCACCATTGCATCGACAATCTTGGTTCAACAACAGCATCTGTGCGCTCCGAAAAACCTACCTGGTTAGAATATTCTTCTATTTTTTCCAGAAATCCTTTTTCTTTAAGTTCCTGGACTATTTTTTTTCGAACTTCAAACCTGTCCTCACCAATATATAATTGCGCTGCTTTACTTAGTGTGCCGTCATCATTTAAAATATCGATGACTTCAAGACCGTGTTTTTGACCAAGTTGGTAATCGTTCATATCATGGGCCGGCGTGATTTTTAACGCGCCGGTACCAAATTCCATACTTACGTATTCATCTTTGATGATCGGAATTCTTCTATTAATGAGCGGTACCAATGCATATTTTCCATGCAGGTATTTAAATCTTTCATCGTCAGGGTGAACACAGATCGCCGTATCGCCCAAAATAGTTTCCGGCCTTACCGTGGCGATGGTGATCCATTCTTTTCCGGCTGATCCTTCGATCTCGTATTTCAGGAAATATAGCTTGGACTGCACTTCTTTAAAGATCACTTCTTCGTCACTTAGCGCAGTAAGTGCTTTCACGTCCCAATTGATCATTCTTTTTCCGCGGTAGATGTAACCTTTGGCATGGAGGTCGACAAATACATTGATGACAGACGCATAGTAGTCATCATCCATAGTGAAACTGGTCCGGTCCCAGTCGAGACTGCAGCCCATTTTTTTGAGCTGTTCGAGTATGATGCCGCCATACTTTTCTTTCCATTCCCAGGCGTACTGCAAAAATTCTTCGCGATCCAGTGAGGATTTTGAGATACCCCTTTCCCGAAGCATTTGAACAACCTTGGCTTCTGTGGCAATAGATGCATGGTCCGTTCCTGGTACCCAGCACGCATTTTTTCCCTGCATTCGGGCACGCCTGACAAGGATATCCTGTATGGTATTATTCAGGCAGTGTCCCATGTGAAGGATGCCAGTCACATTTGGGGGAGGTATAACCACTGTATATGGCTCACGTTCATCGGGCTTACTGGCAAAATATTTCTTTGCCAGCCAGTGCTGGTACCACTTGTGTTCTGCCGTCTGGTGTTCAAAATTTTTGCTCAGGGCCATGTATCGTATGATTAGGTCGGCAAAGGTAAATAAATGACCGCTAAGGGGAGTATAATTGCCGGAATACACATTTCCTTTACATTCGGGTCTGTTTATTATGCCGCAAAAACCAATTGTTACAGTCCTTACTGCCTTCTTATTTTATGCGAGTGTTATGGGACAGTCGGGCGTTCCTAAAGACACCCTAAGGGCTATTGGAGATACGCCTGTGCTGTCTGCTATAGACTCCCTGAAACAACTTCCGGTATTGATCGAGGGCACAACAAGCCTTATCCCTCGGATTGAAACTTACACACAGAAACTAAATAAAGCGAATGCTTTACTAAATCGCGGTTTTGATACTTTACAGATCAGTGAAAAACTGGTGGAGTATGAAGACAACCTTAAACTAATCACGGAGTTTATTGAGTCTCAGACTGCCGTGGCAAATCATCGTAGTCTGAGTTTAAGTATTATCCTGCTGACTCAAATGGAACGTCGATTAAAGCAGTGGCAGGAAACGCTATCGCGGTATAGCAGTCTGTTGATGGAAAACAATGCATTATTACTGTCGATCAGTGTTGACAGTGTGCTGAAAATCGTTCCCAGGGACAGTGTGCTGCGTGTACAATATGACGCACAAATCGAACTATTGTATCAGAAAACATTTGAGACAGATACCTTAAATAAAGCCAACATCTATCGGATTTCTTATCTGCAGAACAGGGTATCGATGGACTATTTGAAAATGGGAGATCTGCTGAACTCGGTAAAAACAAGATCGTTAAATTATTCGCAGAAAATATTTGACCCAGAATTTCCGTTCATTAGCAGCAGTAAGACCCTGGCGACATATGATGAGAGTTTATATAGCTCCATTAAAAGATCGGTCCGAAGTAATAGCCGCGTTTACCTTTACTATTCAAAGTCCAACGCATTATCACCGCTGATCTTTCTTATTGCAGGTTTATTATTCTATTGGTGGACACTTCGGGCGGTACGAAGAATAAAGAATACCCATGAAGGTGAAATGAAGATAGCTCAATCCCGTTATCTGGGTAAGGCTCCATTAACCTGTGCCATTGTCGTAACCTTTACGCTGGCACCTTTTGTGTATGCAAATCCACCCATGCTATACACAGAAATGCTAATGATGGTAACCCTTTTATCGATTACCTGGTTTTCTTATCGCTATTGGGATAACGGCTCGATAAAATTGTGGATCGTTGCCGTAGCGTTGTTTTTATTTTTTGGGGTAGTCAACCTGTTGGTTACTACCACATATGCTGAACGCTGGATCTTTCTACTGGTCAGTATATTTTCCGTGTGGTATGGAATATACCTGAAGAGGTTCCTGAAAAGCAGGCCAAGTAATGTCCAAAAAGTAGGGGATATCATTGTCACGCTTTTTATCGTGCTCCAGGCCATTTCGGTTATTGCAAATATTGCCGGAAGATATAGCCTGGCAAAAATTTGTAGTGTTACTGCCACGTTTGGGTTAACCCAGGGATTTGTCATTTTTTATTTTATTCAGATATTACTGGAAGCCGTTTACCTGGAACTGGAATCACACCGTAATCAAAGTGGAATCGCTTCATTTTTTGATTTTCAGGACCTGGATAAAAGGCTACGATCAGTACTCATCATTTTTGGCGTAATACTTTGGACCATTATCACACTTCGAAACCTCAATGTCTACGATTTTATTTACACAGGGATAGAAGATTTTCTGGTAAAAGACCGAACGCTTGGCAGCACTAGCTTTACGTTCTGGAGTATCGTGGTCTTTATTATAGTGCTGGTGTTGTCGATGTTTCTGTCCAAGATGGTTGGGTATATTTTCGGCAATCCGCAAGGCTCCATCAAAGGAATATCAAAAGGAAGAATTGGTTCAAGTGTTTTATTGATCAGGCTTGGCATATATACTATTGGTATTATTGTCGCTTTTGTAGCCTCAGGTATTCCCGTAGACAAACTTACCATCATCATTGGTGCTCTTGGTGTGGGAATTGGTTTTGGTTTGCAAAACGTGGTCAATAACCTTGTGTCAGGAGTGATCCTGGCATTCGAAAAACCTATACAGATAGGAGATATTGTTGAAGTTGGAACAAGGACGGGGGTGGTCAATGAAATTGGCATCAGGAGCAGTAAGATTACGACTTATGAGGGCTCAACGGTGATCATTCCGAATGGTGACCTTATTGCCCAGCATATCATCAACTGGACCCATGGCAATAAGAACCGCAGGATAGAAGTGCTGATTGGTGTAGCCTATGGCAGTGAGGTTAACCTTTGCCAGGACGTTATTGAGGAAGTGATGGATATGCACAAGTTTATCATGAAAGATCCCAAGCCACTTATCCTCCTGCAGAATTTTGGCAATAGCTCGATAGACTTCAGGGTTTTATTCTGGACACAGGATATAGCCAGGTGGATTGAAACCAGAAGCGAAGTAATGGCGGCTGTGTATGGGAAATTTGCCGAAAAAGGGATAGCCATACCTTTCCCGCAACAAGACCTTCACATCAGATCCATTGACCCTGATGTGGCCAAATCCTTTCGGAGGGGTGAATAAACCGCTCATCCATAAACTATTTCAAATCGTCAATAAATACGCTTGGAGATGTCGTAAAAGCTTTCTATATTGTGTCCAGTTCTACCTATTTCAATTCCGCCCACCCCTTCGGGAAACCACAGACTCTCCGTTACCTGTGAAGTAGCCTAGCCCAGACCACATTATTAAACTTTTAAATCGTTGGCTATGCGACTTTTAAATTCGTTTCATTTGAACGAGAACATCAAGATGACGTTGATCGTAATTGCGCTTTACGGAGCTATCATTACCATTACGTATCTGGCCTGGTAATACTTTACAATCGTTAAAGTATATAGGCATATGGTTTGACAGGTATTACGTACCTGATCGTAAAATCTTTATCTCTTATAAAAGCGGGCATTGCCCGCTTTTTTTTTGCCGTTTGCATATTGGCGCCTCTTGAATCCGTAATTTTAAAAGGTGTATGCAATTGTTGACATTGAAACTACGGGGGGACATGCTGCTTCCGGCGCCATTACAGAAATTGCCATCATCCTGCACAATGGCCATGACATTGAAGGTTCGTTTCATACGTTGATCAATCCTCAATGCCTGATTCCAAGGTATATTACTGCACTTACCGGCATAACTGAAGAAATGGTCAGGGACGCACCAGCCTTTAGTGAGGTAGCACCCGTTATTTACAATTTGCTCGCAGACAGAATCTTTGTTGCCCACAATGTGAACTTTGATTACTCATTTATACGGCATCATTTAGGGAAAAATAATATTGAATGGGAAGTGCCAAAACTTTGCACGGTAAGACTTAGCAGGAAAGTCTTTCCCGGCCACCCCAGCTATTCCCTGGGTAATATCTGCCGCTCGCTGCACATCCAACTAACGGACAGGCATAGGGCCAAAGGTGATGCTATGGCTACGGCTGCGCTTTTCTCCATGATACTGAAAGCCAATGGTCAGGAGCATATATCGCAAATGCTTAAAAAAGGCAGCAGGGAAGCTTATCTTCCCATGCACCTTCCGGTTACAGATATTAACAAACTTCCTGAAACACCAGGTGTGTATTATTTCCATGACCAGAAGCACAAAGTAATTTATGTGGGTAAGGCGAAAAATCTGCAAAAGCGGGTGACCAGCCATTTTTCCAACAACTCATCGTCTCGTAAAAAACAGGAATTGATCCGCCATGTGCACCGCATTTCTTTCGCCTTGTGCGGAACAGAATTTACGGCATCTGTGATGGAAAGCCTGGAAATAAAAAAACACTGGCCTCAGTTCAATTACAGCCAGAAAAAATGCGAATTTTCGTTTGGCCTTTTCCGCTACGAGGACCAGCAGGGCAGACAAAGGCTGGGCATCGGCCCGGTGAAAAAAAATCTTGCGCCTGTGTTTCAGTTCCATGTTTTATCGGATGGACATCGGATGCTGTGGCGCCTGGTTAAAGAATATAGTCTTTGTCCGAAGCTTTGCTTTCTGCAGAAAGAAGGTGAATGCGTAGGTATAAGTGATCATTACTGTGAAGGGGAATGTGAAGGGAAAGGACGTATTGCGGCCTATAACGAACGGGTGGAAAAAGCCTTGCTAAGCCTGAAAAATGAACTGCCGAGTTTTGCCATAGTTGAAGAGGGACGCAATCGTGAAGAAAAAACGTATATGTTGATGGAAGAAGGCAAATTTTACGGCTATGGTTTCGTTCCGTCAAATGAACAAATCAATAATAGGGATCAGTTGAAAAAACTTATCACACCTTATCCTGAAAACGAATTTGTACGATCCCTGATGATTCGTCACGCGGCTTCATTCCCTGGTAAAAAACTGTTTTGGCAAACTGTATAAATTTTAATGAACGATTTTTTTCTTTTGTTCCATCCCACTAGATTCGCAGCCCTTTTAAACAACTATTGATGGAATTTGTACCACAGATAGCAGCATCTCTTTCGATCAGGCCCGCACAGGTTGAAGCTGTACTGAACCTTTTTAGCGAAGGGGCTACCATACCATTTATCGCTCGTTACCGGAAAGATAAAACAGGTGCACTGGATGAAGTGGTTATTGGTAAAATTCAGGAAGAGGCAAAATCGAGAAAGGAATTTGCGGAACGAAAAAACAGTATCGAAAAAAGCATTTCCGAGCAGGGCAAAATGACGGAGGAACTACAGGCCCGTCTGAATAAAGCCATTACTATGGCTGAGTTGGAAGATATCTATCTGCCCTACAAACAAAAAAGGAAAACAAAAGCTTCTGTTGCCCGCGAAAACGGATTGGGGTCGCTTGCGGAAGTGCTTTTAGAACAGCTTGACGACAGCGATCCTGAAACTCTTGCCGGGACATTTATAACGGAAAATATCAAATCCACTGATGAAGCATTGCAGGGCGCAAGGGATATCATCGCAGAAACAGTCAACGAACACGCGGATGTCAGAAATTCGCTGAGAAAATTATTTGAAGACAAAGCGACACTACAAAGCAAAATCATTGCCGAAAAACAAACGGAAGCGGCGAAGTATAAAGACTATTTCAACTTCAGCGAACCTATTAAACAGGTTCCTTCCCATCGTGTACTCGCAGTACTTCGTGGCTTTATGGAAGGACTTCTGAGGATCACTATATCGCCTGAAGAAGAGGACGCAGTAAGCAGAATAGAAAGCATTGTCGTCAAAAAAAGAAACGCTGCCGCAGAGCAGGTTAAAAAAGCCGTCAAAGACGCGTGGAAAAGATTGCTGCAGCCATCCCTTGAATCCGAATTCAGGACGTCGCTGAAACAGAAAGCAGATGAGGACGCCATACAGGTATTTGCTGAAAATTTACGGCAGCTTTTACTGGGTAGCCCGCTTGGCAGTAAGCGTATCCTCGCCATAGATCCGGGATACAGGACAGGATGTAAAGTCGTTTGCCTCGACGAAAAAGGAGCGCTGAAAGAAACCTCACTCATTTTTGTACATGAAGCCGGAAGGGTTAGCCATTCTTCTGATATGATCCGGAACCTGGTCAGTAAACACCATATTGAAGCATTCGCCATTGGCGATGGCACCGCAGGAAGGGAAACGGAACAGTTCATTAAAAAACTGGAATTGAACCTGCCTGTGTTTTTAGTGAATGAAGACGGCGCATCAGTATATAGTGCCAGTGAAACAGCAAGGGAAGAATTCCCTGACCAGGATGTTACGGTACGCGGCGCCGTTAGTATAGGCCGAAGGCTGATGGACCCATTGGCAGAACTCGTTAAGATTGATCCGAAAAGCATAGGCGTGGGGCAATACCAGCACGACGTCAACCAGTTCAGGCTAAAGGAAAAACTTGATCATACTGTAGTGAGTTGTGTGAATCTGGTGGGTGTAAACCTCAATACAGCCAGCCGAAATTTACTGGCTTATGTGAGCGGAATAAACACAGGTATTGCAGAAAATATCGTCAAGTTTAGAAATGACGCTGGAAAATTTACCAGCCGTCGGCAGTTGCTGAAAGTTGCAAGGCTGGGAGAAAAGGCTTTCGAACAGTCTGCGGGATTCCTGCGAATCAAGGATTCGGAATATCCACTTGATGCAACGGGAGTGCATCCAGAATCATATACGTTGGTGGAGAAAATGGCTGCAGATCTTTCCGTTGATTTGAAAACGCTGATTGGAAATGCAGAAATGGTAAATCGAATTGAGCCCAGACAATACATCAGTGATTCAACAGGAGAACACACCATTAAGGATATTTTGAATGAACTGAAAAAGCCGGGATTGGATCCCCGTAGTGAAGTACAACAGTTTGAGTTTGCACAAATATTTTCCATTAATGAGGTGACAACGGGAGCGATTGTTCCGGGGATGGTAACCAACCTTACCCGGTTTGGTGCATTCATCGATATTGGCGTTAAGCAGGACGGACTGGTGCATGTTTCAGAGATCTCGCAAGAGTATATCAGTGACCCTTCAGAGAAGTTGAAACTGAACCAAAAAGTGATGGTAAAAGTGTTGGAAGTTGATCTGGCGAGAAAAAGAATTTCCCTGTCGATCAAACAGGCAACTGAAAATATGGGGCCGGAACGAAAGCCAATTCACAAAACTCTGAGCAAGAGTAGTTCAGGCAACCGGCCGTCTGTAAAGGAAAAAACGGCCGACGTATCTACTTTGGATATGAATGACGCGTTGGCACTGCTGAAAAAGAAATTCGGTAAATAGACTTTTTCGTTACCCGTTCCTGCTAGAAAATAAATCTTGCAAAAGGAAAGTCAATGGGTTTTTCCGATGAATAAAGTATTTAGCAATTCGCAGCCCCGGTGTTACTTCAATGTACTGCCAAATACTTCAAGTATTCGGACCTGGGAATCATCCTGGCACCCAGCGAAGAAAGATGTTCAGTGTACACCTGGCAGTCGATCAGTTCGATACCCTGCTCAATAAGCATCTTCACATAACTTATAAAAGCAAATTTACTGGCATTGCTGACCGAAGAGAACATGCTCTCGCCGCAGAAAACCCTTCCGATTCGTACCCCATACAAACCGCCCACAAGTTTTCCTTCGAGCCATGTCTCCGCGCTATGGGCATAGCCCAGTTCATGCAGTTTGATATAGGCATTTTTCATTTCGTCAGTAATCCATGTTCCCCGTTGCCCTTTTCTTTTGATCACTCCACATTGGGTGATCACTTCAACGAATGCTTTATTGGTAGTGAAACGAAATTTTTTTGATCCGATAAGCTGCTTCATGCTATGGCTTATGTTCAGTTTTTCAGGAATGAGTACAAATCGAGGGTCAGGACTATACCAAAAAGGAATTTCTCCTTCGAACCATGGAAAGATGCCTTGTTGATAAGCAACTAACAACCGTTCTGTCGACAAATCTCCGCCCACAGCAAGCAGTCCATCTTTATCTGCATATTCAACCGGAGGAAAGGGGGAAATGTGGGGAATTGGGAGATGTGTTAAGTGTGAAAGTATAAATGAGAAAATTCCGATGTTGGAGTTAATTTGTTTATCCTTGATCCGATAATCCGTCAACTCGCCAATCCGCCAATCCGTCAATCCTCTAATCCGCCATCACCTCTATCGTTGCACCGATACCCCGGTCCGTTATAGCGTCACACATCGGCTTAAGCACATCGTAACTGCCTTGTTTCACGGCATATTTACCCTGGGTATGTATGATCATAGCACATTGTTCGGCCTGTTCTTCAGAATGTTGGCAGACTTCCACCAGCGTAGCAATAACCCATTCAAATGTGTTTACCTCATCATTCCAGACAATCAGGCTGCATGAAGTGTCATAAATTTCAAGTACTTCTGTATCTGATGCTTCCTTATATTGTTCCTGGCTTTTTCCCATACCGGGTATTTTATGCAAATTTAAAAACTTCTTAATCGTTTAATACTATTGCTGCAACAAAATTGAATCATTTGTTGTCTGCAAGATGGTGGTACTGTTTTTGTCTTTACCCCGTCACCAGTTATGTTCAATAAACTCAATCGCAGGAAAGCCCGTATTACAGAACCGCAACCCGGCGGGGCGGTGGTACTGTCGATCAATAATAACAGCCGTGGGCTTGAGTTTTTGATAGAACTGGTCAATAAGATCAGACCCGAAGGGCCTGGTAATATACAACAGGCTGAATTGAAATTCAAAGCATTGCTGTATTCGCTGCAGCAGGACAGGTCGCTGTTGTTTTCTTTAAGACGTTCATTATTAACGCAATTCCTCAATACAGACATTGTTACAGCACTTATAGAAAGTGGCATCACCAGTTCCAGGGGGTTTGTACAGGAACTGCTTAGCAAGCTACAGCACAAGGTGTTACCACCATTGCAGCATAAGAATGATTTTCTTTTCGTCATCAACAGGGTATTTTACCAGAAAACAGATTACCGTTGGGTAGAAGGAATAAATCCTGAATTGTGGAAAAGTTTTTTCGAACTGTTAGGCATTCAGATCAACCTGGAAGAAACAGCCATAATCAGGCAGTTACAGCAATCCTTGCAAATTTTATCTTATCGACTTGCCAATACCGGACTTGAAAAAGAGATCAATATGCGTTTTGATCAGCGGCATACAGCCAATTATCCTTTTATGGAACAGAACCGGCTGATCAATCTTTTTCTTGAACGCCAACAACATAACCGCGATAGCGAAGAGAAAAAAAT
Organism: Sphingobacteriales bacterium; assembly: GCA_031372815.1. Taxonomy (GTDB): domain Bacteria; phylum Bacteroidota; class Bacteroidia; order Chitinophagales; family Chitinophagaceae; genus Pollutibacter. Next base: position 4,940 of record JANMMA010000489.1, on the reverse strand, counting down.
ACTGCTCAATAATATCAATGAGGCTTTACATAATTGCAGGCAAAGTCTCACCTGGATGAAAGATAAAAGGGCCACAGAGGGTACCAGTCTATCCCAGACATTTCTTTTTGTAAGGATGGAGCAGCATATTGAAAGACTATTTATTATCATAGATGTGCTTGATGGGGACCAGCAGTTCAATACAGAGCGCTTCATTCAATATTTCTCGAAAGTCATCAGGTTTGAAAACAGGAAAAATAGTTTGGGTGAATTTTTATCCGAGAATCTGGCCTTGCTTGCCTACCAGATCGCAGAACATAAAGGAAGAAAAGGCGAGGCTTATATCGCCATTTCGAAAAAAGATTTTAGGGCGTTGTTCCGGTTTGCTATGACGGGCGGTGTCATCATTTCTTTTATTGCCATCTTCAAAAACCTACTAGGTAAACTGCCCTTGGCTCCTTTCTGGCAGGGGTTAGTATATGGCAGCAATTATGCTTTTGGATTTGTGCTGATGGACCAGGTTGGTGGAACCCTGGCAACCAAGCAACCAGCCTATACGGCATCGTCGGTAGCCAGTTCGCTCGACAGTAAGAAGACGGCAGGTCAGCCAGACCTCCAGAATCTTGCCATTACTGTATCAAGAGTGTCCAGAAGCCAGATCGCTTCTTTTGCCGGAAACCTGATCATTGTATTTCCGCTTACCTATGCGCTTGCCTGGCTCTGGCACCTGATCACCGGGCATAAAATAGCGGAAGGCACCGCTGCGATGGCATTATTACAGGCACAACATCCATGGCAAAGCCTGGCTTTGTTATATGCGTGTTTCACCGGGTTCTTTCTTTTCCTAAGCGGAATCATTGCTGGGTATGTAGAGAACCATGTGGTATACGGCAAAATACCTGAACGGCTGAGTACCCATCCTGTGCTTAGTTTTACTATGTCGAAGAAAAGGCTGAGTAAACTGGTTAACCTGATCAGGCGAAGCTCCGGGGCCCTGGCAGGAAGTATTTCACTGGGTTTATTCCTGGGTATAGCTGGTCCATTGGGAAAGATTATGGGACTGCCATTTGACATCAGGCATATCACCATTTCTGCGGGTAACACTGCCATTGGTTTCTATGGACTTGACCATAATGTTCCAGTCAGTTATATGATCATCATCGCCTTTGGCGTATTGCTCATAGGATTTCTCAACTTCCTGGTGAGTTTTTCACTAGCCTTCCTTGTCGCGATCAGATCCAGGGGCATCAGGCTGAAAAATTACCCTGAGTTTATGGGTATTCTATGGAAATACATGAAAAGATATCCTCTAGATTTCTTTTTTCCACCCAGGTATGGGAGAGATAATGTGTGAATTGGGAAGTTTGGGATTGTGAAAAGTTCAAGACATTTGATGACCGTCGCTGTTAAGTTTATGATAAGTGTCTTGAATCACCATTCCCACTGGTTACACGCAAGAAAAAAAGGGTTCCAATTGCTTGAAACCCTTTCTGAAGTCTGTGGGAGTTGACGGGCTCGAACCGCCGACCCTCTCGGTGTAAACGAGATGCTCTGAACCAACTGAGCTAAACTCCCATTTTTTAGGACTGCAAAGATAAGCACTACATCTTTTCGGCAAAATATTTTTCTGGCGGAACTTTATTGGCTATTATGTTGATCCATATTTACTAACGGCCGCAACTTTGCATGTGAAGTTGAGCCGCGAAACAGCAACTCAAACCACAACAAATTATGTCAAGCATTTTCAAACCTGAAGACCAAATTCCTGAACCCTATAGAATTGAAGAGATTAACCAGGACGTTTATCTCCTCAATGGGGAATGTGTAAAATGGAATGGCCCGGTCACAAAAATTTATTCGCCTGTATGCATTCCCGGGCCTACAGGACTGACAAGAAAAGTAGTTGGATCTATTCCTGACACATCTGCAAAAGAATCCATTGAGGCACTTAACGCCGCTGTGACCGCTTACAATAATGGGCTTGGAGAATGGCCGTCTATGGGCATTGAAGGCCGTATTGAATGCATGCAGAAGTTTGTATTCCTGATGCTACAAAGGAATTTGACCGCACAGTCGATTATATCAACGATACGATGAGTGCCCTGAAAGAAATTGATCGCGAGTCTTCCCGCTTTCAACAGGCAGAAGGAACCATCGCGCAGATAAGGCGCACACCGCTCGGGGTTGTATTGAGTATGGGTCCGTTCAATTACCCGCTCAATGAGATTTTTACTACCCTTATTCCGGCACTTATTATGGGCAACACGGTTTTGTTCAAACTTCCCAAACATGGTGTATTGTTGCACTATCCGCTGCTCGATGCTTTCAAAGAAGCTTTTCCAAAAGGTGTCGTGAATACATTGTATGGTAAGGGTGCAGAAATAGTTGCTCCAGTGATGGAGACGGGCCTAATTAATGCGCTTGCATTTATAGGTTCCAGCAAAGTGGCCAACGGACTAAAAAAACTTCATCCCAAAATAAACAGGCTAAGGGCCATACTCAGCCTCGATGCTAAAAATGCAGCCATTGTTACCAAAAATGCCGACATCGATATTGCCGTAAAGGAGATTATCCTCGGCGCACTAACATTTAATGGACAAAGATGCACAGCATTAAAACTCATTTTCGTTCAACAGGAGGTTGCCGACATTTTTGTTGAAAAACTTAGTAAGGCTGTCTCTGCGTTGAAAATTGGTTTGCCCTGGGAGAAAGATGTAAGCATAACACCGCTTCCTGAACCAGCAAAACCGGGTTATTTAAAAGAATGTATCGAGGACGCCATTGGTAAAGGTGCAAAAATCATGAACGAAAACGGGGGTTCTACGGAAGAGTCGTTTGTGATGCCATCTGTTATATACCCTGTTGATGACCGTATGAGGCTATACCATGAGGAGCAATTTGGGCCCGTGGTACCCGTTGTTCCATTTCATTCGCTTGATGAACCCATCACTTACCAGGTGAATGCATCACATGGCATGCAGGTAAGTATATTCAGCAATGATGCAAAAGAAGTCGCTTTTTTAGTTGATTCTTTTGTGAACCTGGTCAGCCGGGTTAATATCAATTGCCAGGCCCAGCGCGGACCGGATGTGTTTCCGTTTACCGGAAGGAAAGACAGTGCTGAAGGAACACTTTCAGTTTCCGACGCACTACGCTCATTTTCCATACGGTCCATGGTGGCCGCAAAGTCGACCGATACGAATAAGTCTATCCTCAATACAATTGTGCATGAACACCAATCGGGATTTTTGACTACGGATTATATTTTTTGAAAAATTTACTTCAATTTCAATTCCAAGCTAACTAAGAGATCAGTGAAGAGGCAGATGAAATTGCATTATTTAACGAAATCCAATAAATTTATCTGACATTCATTTATATGTCAGATAACGCTATATCCAGGCAACAATTTTTGCAAATGTCGGCATCCGCTGCGGCTGCTATGTTATTATCTTCACTCGAGGGATTTGCAAAAGAAACAGCAGAGAAGAAATTACGGGTGGCCGTAATCGGATGCGGCAGCGTGAGTAACCGATATATACCCCACTTGCAAACGTCTGCCATGATTCAGATTGTAAGTCTGTGCGACATAAAGTTTGAGCGGGCGCAGTCGCAGAATAATCAATACAATGTTGGTGCAGTGGCGTATCCAAACATCGATGCGATGCTGAAGGGTGTTCCTTTCGATATGATGGTTACGCTGACTGATATGCAGGCTCATGGCGGGCTCAACAAAAAAGCACTTATGGCCGGCAAACATGTTTGGAGTGAGAAGCCGATGGCCAATACTTACGCGGAAGGGAAAGCCCTGCTTGAACTCGCGAAATCCAGAAAGCTAAGGTTATGGGGTGCTCCCGCAGTGGTTAACAGTCCGCAGTTTGCATTTATGAGCCGAACTTTACAACAGGGTAAATTGGGAAGGGTGGCAAGTGCACACGGACAATATGGACATACCGGGCCTACATGGTCGGCATTCTTTTACGAAAAAGGTGGGGGCAGCATGCCAGATCTTGGCGTCTATAATATTGCCACATTAACCGGGTTGCTAGGGCCCGCCTTGTCGATCATGGCCATGACAAGTATTGTAACACCTGAACGCACTGTAGACGATAAAGGAAAAATCAAGGTGGAAGCAGAAGACAATGCGCATTTATTGCTCGACCATGGTAAGGGCATAATCAGCCATGTCATGTGCGGCTTCAATTATTTTGATCCGCATGGTCACGAAGCAAAAGGGCAGCAACTGCATTCCATACAGATATACGGTGATAAAGGGAATATGCGCTTGATCGGGTATGACTGGGAAACTTATGGTGTTTACCTGGATGATTCCTGGGAGCAACCTGCAAAATTATACGAACCTGAAACTGGGGGATATATGTGGCAGGAGGGTGCTACAAAAATAGGAGAATCTATTGTAAAAAATACAGAGCCACTAATCAATGTTGAACACGCGCTTCACGTTTTAGAAATTATTGAAGCGGCTAGAAAGTCGTCGGCCTCAGGGATGAAAATAAAACTTGAAAGCCGGTTTACCTGGCCAATAATATAAACGACGCATAAACCAGGAATAATGTCAATCAAATTATTATGGCAAAGGCAACACACGTGCACTGCCCGGAACTTGTCTCAGCGTATATTCAGAAATTTGATCCCAAAACTGCTGGGTCAGCTGTATCGTTAACCGGCGTTGCGACATTGGATTGGTGAAGTCACAGTGACCAGGGCACCAATTGATTCACCCATTCGTCGCGGTGAGGCGTGGAAACTTTGATATAGTTATCCGTATACCCTTCCATCATACCATTTTTGGAATGGCCTTCAAACAATACTTTTCTGGTCTGCCCCTGATGTTGCGAAGTAAAATATTGCATCTTCATATAACTGAGGTTACGAAGTGATTTATTCCTTTCGTTCCTCACCTGAACGGGAACTACAGGCCTGATGGTAAGGGCATATGT
>JANMMA010000445.1:0-1949 GCA_031372815.1 Sphingobacteriales bacterium | reverse complement strand
TAATCAAGAAATTTTTGCAGTACGAGGATGGTTCCGTTTGAAATAGATGTTGGCCACTGGTCTACCTTGGTCATGATTAGTTTGATGGCCCGCTGACGATTATATATTTTATCGAGATCACTGAATGGTTCGTGGAAATATTTTTTAAGCCATTCCATCCCACCAACAGTGCGTGCGAAATTGAGGCGGTGGAAGACAGAAAATTCTTCTTCTGCCTGGAAAATAGACAGGTCATTATAGGTAAACTGGTCGATCTGCATATTAACGGTTAAAGGAAAGCCTCATTCCTTTATGAGATTCATCAAAGGTACCATTTGCATAAACCAGGTTGCCACTTACCCAGGTGTGAGTGACGGATGCGGGGAGTTCCATGCCTTCAAGCGGACTCCATCCGCATTTGTAGCGTATGTTTTCTGTAGCCACTGTAAATGGCTGTCCCGGATCCACCAATACCAGGTCGGCAAAATAACCTTCACGGATGTAACCCCTGTCGGCTATCTGGAAGCAATCAGCAGGTGCGTGAGACATCTTCTCGGCTATTTTTTCAACGCTTATCTTTCCAAGTTTATGATAATGCATCATCAGCAACAACCCATGCTGCACCAGGGGCAGTCCGGCATAAGCTTTTTCATATGGTGGCTGTTTTTCTGATAAAAGGTGAGGGGCATGGTCGGTGGCGATTATGTCGAGCCTGTTGTCAAGCAGCGCTTCCCATAATGCATCCTTGTTTTCCGGGCTTTTTATGGCAGGATTGCATTTGATCCTATATCCCAATTCTGTATAATCATCTGCCGTAAAATGGAGGTGATGCACACATACTTCAGCGGTGATCTTTTTCTCCTTTAACGGCATCATATTAGAAAACAACTGCAATTCTTTTGCTGTACTGATATGGAGGATGTGAAGCCTTGTCCCGTATTTTTTCGCCAGTTGGATAGCGGTAAGCGATGATTCAAAACAGGCCTCTGCATTTCTGATTATCGGATGATGGTGTGGTTCGATAACGGTTTCTGATAACCGAAATTCTTCCAGGTTCTTTTTGATGATCCGTTCGTCTTCGCAATGGGTTGCGATCAGGACTTCCGACTCCCGAAAAATATGGTTAAGGGTCAGCGGGTTATCTACCAGCAAATTGCCTGTGGACGAACCCATAAAAATCTTGATACCACAGACGTCTTTTTTTCGGTCGTTTGTCTTAAGAACCTCATCGGCATTGTCGTTTGAGGTTCCCATGAAAAAGGAATAATTGCCCAGGCTGGTACTTGCGGCTATCGCATATTTTTTTTCCAGTTCTTCATGTGTGAACGCCGGAGGGATGGTATTGGGCATTTCCATGAAACTGGTAACGCCACCGGCGACGCCAGCCCTGGATTCGGTATAAATATTAGCCTTGTGCGTTAGTCCGGGTTCTCGAAAATGCACCTGGTCGTCGATCACCCCCGGAAATAAATATTTGCCTTGGGCATCGATCTCCTGTACGTTCGTATCTGTTTGTATGGATCCGATCTTTTCTATCCTCCCATTAGTGATCAAAAGGTCGGCTTCCAGGATCGATCCTTCATTGATGATCCGGGCATTCCTGATCAGATAATTTTGCATATCTTTTCCGCGTTTAAAAAGCTTATTTCCATCTATGAAATGTCAATACATCAAATCCAATATTTTCCTTGCACTCTTACTGGGACCTGCACTCGCATTTAGCCAGTCTACCTATTTCCAGCAAGGTTCCAAAGAAAATATTTTGCTCGAGCGGCTTGAAATTAAGGCACAAAAAGACACTGTGCTGAACTTTTCTTTTATAAAGCCTTTCAACCGCAGGTGGTGGGTCAACCGGCTTGAACTTATTAAGGCTGATTCCATTCCTGTTTCGCTGACACCCATCGATAAATATAATATCGATCGTTCGTTACTCAATAACATGGAGTGGGTGACCCATGGTAAGGAAGAAA
>JANMMA010000424.1:0-5689 GCA_031372815.1 Sphingobacteriales bacterium | reverse complement strand
ACCAGGACGTTTTTCCCGGCGTATTGTGATTTGATCTTATCAGCCAGACCTTTAAGGTCTTTTGCATCATAATGCTGAAGCGCGATTTTATTAGCATTCGCAAGTGGCCGGCCAGTTGATTCAGTGCGGATAGTGGAAGTAGAGAATACCGCGTCCAGCTTAACAGCTTTAAGTTTTTTCTGCAACGCCTTAACACGTTTATTGCCTTCTTTACTAAGGGGAGGATTTTTGTCTGTACTATCCAGAACATATTTTTCTGCATGTCGCACGATGTACACTGTGGTGGTTTGCCCTAAGGAATACATCCCGGGCAAAAATGAAAACAGTACTGTGATTACGACAATGTGCAAGCGGAGAATCCTCATAAATATGAATTGAAATGTAATGGAGGAATAAAGATCATGGAAAAAATCCAGAAATCAGAACGGATATCCTATGCCGATATTTAGGATGATATTAGACTGGCGCCATGCCTTACTGCCAAAATCGATCTCATTAAATACCCATCGTGCCCCTTCGGGATACCACGGCTTACGAAAAGGTGTGGCAATATCGAAACGCACTACCAACACGGAAAAATCAAAACGGAAACCAATTCCTCCGCCTACTGCCATCTCTTTGAAAAGGTCTCCTTTTGCCAAACCACTTCCGGGTTTGTTGGGAACATCTGTAGGGAACCAAATGTTTCCGGCATCTGCAAAAGCTGCCAATTTGAAAAATTTCCAGACGTCATACCTCAGTTCAGAATTAAGCTCCACTTTGATCTCGCCAGATTCGTTAGCCTGGTAAACTGACTCAGGTGAGAAAAAGCTACCCGGGCCTAACGTACGCACCCTAAATGCCCTAAGACTGCTGCTTCCGCCAATAAAAAACTGCTCGCTGTAAGGAGCCACTTTACTGTTACCGTAAGAAAATGCTCGTCCTGTTACGATCCTGTTGGCTAATATCCATCTTTTATGAAGCGTGAGATAGCCTCGCAGGTCAAGTTGTGCCCTTACAAATTGGGACACAGGCACGTTAAATAATTTTATCGCACCGGGGGTATCGACTGCCTGCTTTGAAAAAAGTGAAAACAAATTACCTGAAGTTCCCAATTGCAACTCAGCTATATAATTGAAAGTCTTGTCTGTCCTATACGTAGTATTGAACGTATACTTGTATTGGGAACCAATAATGACTTGTTTTTCGAAAGATGCTTTAAGTGAAGGATCATTATTTAATATACTGTCAAACGATGGTGTGATATTAGATGGATTGACCGCATTAAAATTCAATATTCTCAGGTTATGTTCCTGTGCCTTACCGACCTTCCACAAATAACCGGTAGAAAATTTATAGGACCGAAGAGTATACTGTTCGGGGCGAACTATGTATTCTGCACCAAGGGTAAAAAATGTCCGTGGCATGAACGAATTTTTGCGCGTATTGATCTTAACGTAGGGTAATATCTTGGGAACATAGAGTGAAAGGTCACCGTTGAAGTTCACTGAATTTTTCGACTGTTGCTGACCTCCCACCTGCCAGTCATACCCGGCACGCAAGTTTGCTTCCAAAATTTCAGCACCCTTGAAAAGATTGAGATTTCTGTAACGAATAGCAATAGAGGAGCCCAGAAAATTATTGGATTTTGTTTCACCAGACACTTCAAGTCGTACTGATCTTTTTTTGGCTGGACTCAAGTATATCCTTGTTTTCATGGTGGTGGTAGCATCTGTACTGTCTGGATAAAATACCGTTCTTACAAACCTGAAATTTTGCAGGTTCATTAACCTTTCAATAGTTTTTGTGGTCACGCTTTTTTGGTAGAGCTGTCCCTCCTTTAATAAAATAGTACGTTCATAAAGGTCTGTCTTAAACCGGGTCTGCCGGTCGATGATCGTGAACTCTTTTTCTTTTTTTCCTTTACGACTGGTAATAATTGAATCACGCCCCACTGAATAATTACCATAAATGGAAACATCTTTGATCAGCCATGGTTTCGTTGCCTGTTCCGGCATCTCTTCGATGAGGGTTAAATAAAGATCAATCCTGCCCTGGTGAAAGGTGTCCACCCGATACAAAATATATTCCGGTATGAAAAAATAGAACCCGCGTTCCTTTACATAATTGTCGATTCTGACACGTTCATTTTTGAATGCGTCAAAATCAAAGTAACGTCCAGACTTTAGCGAAGTTTCTGTTGCACTTGACCGGATCACCTTGGCCAGCGGAGTACTGTCTTGCGGAAAAATTATACTATCCATCGTATACCTGGCGCCAGGTAAAATGTAAAAATTGATAGAAGCTTTCTTTCCTTTTTCTTTTACTTCATGTCGCATCTCCGGTTTCAGAAAACCTCTTGCAAATAAAATGTTATTGAGACGTTTTTTATTGTCTTCCAGGTTGATCTGGCTGAGTAGCACCGGAGGTTCAGAGAACCGCTTTTTCAGTCTTCCGAAAAATCCTTTTTTCTCCGGTGGATCTTTTTCGGGTGAGTATGCCATCAGCTTCGCTTTCACCCCCAATACTTTTGAATTAGGCGGAGGTTTTATCGTTGCATTTAATTCTTCGATGATTGACTTAGGAACTTTATTGCCGCCTTTTATGTAAACCTTCGCACCAGTAAAAAGGTGATCATCTTTGGGTACGTGTTTGGTAGTACTGCAACTGTAAAATAATACAGATGCTAACCAGATGTATGCGAGTATTGATATCTTGTTATGGTCATTACCGCTGCTCAAGTTTTGGTTCTCCTGGCTTTTTTGAAAGCATTTTTAAACTTATCAAATTCAAGTACCACTACAAAACTCACTCCCGTTCTCACCACCGTGCCCTGGAAAGTCAGGTCATTTTCTGTTAAACGGTATCCTTTGAGCCTGAACCGGCCATCGCTTGTAAGCAAATATTCTACCGTTACATCGCCTGCCAGTCCTTCAAGTGCAGCCGTATTTTGGTTGGTGCCTTCGAGTGCGAATGAACTGCCTACATATACATTTAGCCGGTTACCTGCGAGACTCTTGGTGATACCAACGCTAAGGTCTGTTTTCTGTTTTCCGGTACCGGTCCTATAGTCTTTTTCCTGCTCAAGACCAATGTTGATGTCAACATCCTTGATATATTTTCCCACCATGTTGGTGAGTTCCTGCGTAAGTAATCTCCCTGCCGTATTAAATGCCTGTGTTCCCAAATCACCTCCTGCCGTAAACGTACTGAATGGATTTTCCGCAATGAACTGGTTAAATGCCAGCAACCCCATTACCTGCTTATTGAGTTCAGAAGGGATCGAATTGACCTGCTTGATTCGATTGTAAATTATACCACCAAAAGCCTGCTGTTCATTCTCTTTCATGTCGAGACGAAACTCTATATCAGGTTTCAGCAATTCATTTTTCAGTACGATATAAACTTCAAAGCTGAGTTTCTGCTTATCAATTCCCGGTATCCGTTCAATATCATTTACGAGCGGACCCGCTGCCGTTCTTGTTTCATACAATGCGGTGATATTCATATTGCCTTTCAACGGGTCACCATTCCAGTTTATCGTACTTCCCTTTTCTATTTTGAATTTTTTTCGGATCAAGCCTGCCAACGAAAGTTCGTATTGACCTCCATCAAGCTGATATCCGCCTGTTAAGGATGTTTCTCCACCAGGACGCGTAATAAAATTAAGGTCAGCATTTCCATTCAGAATGAGGTGATCGCCTGATGATTCATCAAGCATGATCTCTACGGTAGATGATGGCGTTACATTAATGTACAGGTTCGTAAGAAATTGAAATCCAAGGGTAGATTTTCCGATTTTCTTTTTGGCCGTTGTCGTATCGTCTGGTTTGAGCGGATCGAAAAGTTCAATAAGTCCCTGCCCTAATTCTTCATTGGTTGACGGCCGGTAAACGTAAGTAAATAAGGACTTTTCTTTTATTCGCACGGAACCTTCGAGTGTCGCTGATTTATCACTGCCGCTGAGGGTAAGATTAAGGTCTGCCTTTGTGGGTCCGTAAATATCCTGTTGAGGAAACTTTTTTCTCCCCACCACTTCAAAATTTGTCATCCCGATATCAAGGTCAAAATTCATATGGCGATAGTCTAAAGTCTGTATCCTTCCCGTGATCTTGCCTTTGTTTCCCATACTATCCATAATATCCAGCTCATTAAAACGGATTCCCTGCTCGTCAAAACCAAGTTCAGCCTTGGGAATTCGCAAATAGGTTCCCGTCATGGCATAAATGGCCTGTAATGAATCCGTGGTAATTGATCCAAGGAGCACGGGTTTATCCATACTGCCCTGAATATGCAGATTGCCTTTCAGGAAGCCTTGAAGGCCGCCAAGGACATTATATAAAATGGGCTGTATGGAGGAAAGGTCAAATTGTTTAATATCAAGTTGGAGGTCTGGCTCACTCCTTACTGTGTTATAGGAACCTTCAAGGGTAATGTCATTTTTCTGTCCGGTCAGGCTGGTATTTACAGATAGTACACCTGCCTCTTTTTGGTGGACTTCTGCCTTGATAGTACCCAATTTCGCTTTCAGCAGTGTTAAGCTGTCGAGGGAAATATTCGTGGAAAAATTCAATGGTTCAAAAGAAGATATACTGAGTTGCCCATTGACCATCCCACTGGCCATCGCAGTGTCTGTAATAACAAGTTCAGCGATATCTTTTATGTTGAATTCTTTTATATTGAATGTAAGCGGAAGGCCACTGATACTGTCACCTGCGGCCTTTAAATCAAGCAGTGTATTTCGATCTCTAAGTATAAGGTTTGACCCGGCCAGTTTCTTGGTATTCAGGTATAGGATGTTTTCCTTATTGACTGACCAATACTTCTTGTTGATCATTAATGAGTCACCTATCCGGATGCTCGGCTTCACTACATCATTTGTGTACGTGAATGGTATCACATACCTTGGTTTAGCCTTATCATCCTCCAGTTTCATTACACCTGTAACCACACCCCTTTTTATACCTCCCTGAACACTGCTGGTTTTCAATTCGTAAGAAGATCCTGTTAGGACGCCAATGGAAATGGCATAACGCATGTCGTCATATTTCTCACCTGCTTCCTGAGTTACAAAAGCTACATTGATGGTGTCCACTTCCATGACATCTGTCTTCACACTCGGCAAAGAAGAAAACATCTTAAGCACGTTATTTTTCGTGTCGATATTCCCCAGGATATAAAATGGCGCAACAGATCTCAGGCCGGGTATTATAGAGATTATGCTGTCAGGAATATGGACACTCGCCATATATTCAGCCTTAACATCGGTAGTGAAAACAGTATCACTGCCTGAGGTCGACAAATAGCTGTCTGCAATCGTTTTAAAAGCAGGCCCCAGGCCTGGTAAATTATATTGGCCAATGACCGAAAGGTCAGCAAGTGGTGATTTAAAACTTAATGATTGGCTGTCCGCCACATGCACCGCCACAAGTGTCATCGTATCAATGGATATTGGATAGCCATTCATGCTGACACGGGTGTCACGGATCAGCATATTGCCTTCCATACCATTACTGTCAGCCAATGGAAAATCTGCTGTAATAACAGCGCTCACCTGAATGGAATCTTTTGAACATCCCAGCGCGAGCAGATCAATATTTCTAATCTCTGTATTGGTTCTGAATCCTCGTTGGCCGGGATTCATGTTAAGAAAAACATTGCCGGCAACATTAAGGTTAGGATCCTGTGAGTCCAGGTCTGCAGTGATCGT
>JANMMA010000378.1:0-1532 GCA_031372815.1 Sphingobacteriales bacterium | reverse complement strand
CAAAATAGACGCGTTCTCATATGCCCTGGCAGTGGTAAAGCCTTTCTCCTTAAGCTCATCTGCTACTTCTGCCGGAAGAATATTCAATAATAATTCATCTGACTTATCTTTTTCTTTTTGAATTACCAGGCTCTGGCGTTCAACTACTGCTTTTTCTTCGACCACTTCAGCGGTTCTTTCCTTCACCTGCTGTTCGAGTTCAGCGGTAAATTTCTCCTGGAATTGTTTATTGGCCTCCAGTTGTTGTATTAATTGTTCCTGGAACATGATCTTGTCTTCTTCTACCTGCCTGTCGCGGTGTGCCAGTCCAGTGAAATAAAATACCATATCTATTACCAGCGCTATGGAATAAAATTTTACCACAACAGTTCTTGGATCCCCAATCAGCAGGTCAGGGAGCAAATAATATAACTCAAACCACCGTATGATGAAACTTGCTGTATTCGCTATCAAAACGGTTAGTGCCCCGAGGAATATATAGTGGTAAAATCCTTTCCTGATTTTAGCCATATAAAAAACCCAGGTTAATGTTAGTAAAATAGAAAACATCGCATCGTAGGTTTCAATCCATGCGAATATTGGTGCAGTATGAAAAATCCACGATAGGGTATAGCCGACAGTTATAAACAGTCGCAACAAAAAATACCATTTAATGGCTATGGTAATGCGCGGATATTTTGTCTTAAGGGATAGAATTTCCAGGATAAACAATCCTTGCATAACTACACTGATGGTGAGCCACAAGTTGGTCAATTCAATACCCCTCAGGTTTTCGAATGAGGGAATTTCTAAAGGCGGATACTCTCCCTGGGCAACGGTTAATAATATTGCTGAGAATCCCAGCAATGCATAATAGAGCCAGGCCCTGTCTTTGCCAACGACCATATATTTAATGATGCCAAATAGAAAAAACATAAAGAAAATACCTGTGAAAAAATGAGACAATAAAAGCCTGGGGCGATTGACTTTTATTGCATAGGAATATGCATTAATATCAGCAGCGGCAATACTCTTCAATGCAGGGGTTTTTGGGCAATGCATAAATCCCGTCCGAGGAATTTGCAAGTAAAAAGTTGATTCGGAATTCCTTTTTAGCTCCAGGTTAATTCTTCCCCAGTCGTCCGCGATGTTTCTTGCTGTTACCGCTATCAGCCAACCGGTTTTGCCAACAAGCATTAATTTTTCACCTTCTTTTTTATATAATACGGCCTTACTCACGGTCTCTGGAAATGCCAGGGTGCTTATAGTATCTGATGAAGAATTGTTACGTATGGTAAATTGAAACCAGGCAGACTGCACGCTATCATCATAATAGAGGCTGTCTTTTTGAAAAATATTCTTGAGGGGTGTAAAAGGTTTATAAATAAGGTTTGTGGTTGGACGTTCCGTTTTGTCAAATTCGAATCTAATACTGGCGTAATCAAAAAGTGAAAAATCATCATGAGTTGTGGGAAAATTGACCACATTGATACTATCAATTTTTTGGGATGCGGCATCATTACATAGTAATACCCCAAACATGGTCAGAACAA
>JANMMA010000359.1:0-7184 GCA_031372815.1 Sphingobacteriales bacterium | reverse complement strand
GAAAAATCACAGGACGCTTTCTTTGCGATTTTTAATCACCTGCACCAGTCCGGCAAGCAACTTATCCTTAGCTCAGATAAGCCGCCAAAAGATCTGGAAGGTGTGCAGGAAAGGTTATTGAGTAGGTTCCGCTGGGGCCTTAGTGCTGACCTGCAGGTACCGGACTATGACACCAGGATAGAAATCCTTGAAAAAAAGATGCGTAATGACGGGCTGGAGATGCCGCGGGAGGTAGTGAAATACATCGCTTATAACATACAAAGCAATGTACGGGAGCTGGAGGGTGCTTTGATTTCCCTTTTGGCACAATCTTCGCTCAATAAGCGTGAAATTGATTTGGATTTGGCGAAGAAAGTATTGAGGAATTTCGTGAAAACATCATCTAAGGAAATCACCATTGATACCATTCAAAAAATGGTTTGTGATTACTTTGACGTGCCTTATGATAAGCTTTTGCAAAAAACACGTAAAAGGGAGATTGTACAGGCAAGGCAGATTACTATGTACCTCGCAAAAATCTTCACTAAAAATTCTCTAAAGACCATTGGTGAGCATTTTGGCGGAAGAGACCATACCACGGTGATACATTCCTGCCAGACGGTGAAGGACCTGATGGATACAGACAATATGTTCCGGGAAAGTGTTATGGAACTTCAGCAGAAGGTTCAGCTTGCGGCAATGTAAAAAATGTAATGAATTTTAATGATATTTATATCCCGCTCAAAAAGCGGGATTTTTTATGTCATGATCATTAGCAGGGAAATAACGGTAAAAGGCGAAGTGCAGGGGGTCAACTTCAGGCACTATACCAGAGAACAGGCTATCAGGCTGGGCATTTTGGGTACTGTACGCAACTGCGCGGATGGAACGGTGGTGATCAATGCACAGGGTGAAGAGCATGATATGGATACATTTATGAAATGGTGTTTCAAGGGCCCGTCGAGGGCAATGGTAGTTGGACTGGAGGTTGCGGAAACAGGAGCGCAGGATTATGAAAGTTTCGAGATCATCCGGAAATGATATCGGTTAGGATATTCTTTTTATTTGGCATTTGGTGGCTTGTTCACTATTTTTGCCATCCTTTAAAAACAGCCCGGTGAGGTGGATGAGTGGCTGAAATCAGTAGTTTGCTAAACTGCCGTACGGGTTATTCTGTACCGAGGGTTCGAATCCCTCCCTCACCGCAAGACCATCTAACAGTAACCCTCGCTTTGCGAGGGTTTTTTATGCCCTCTAACAAAAAAACGACATAATCGGCATTGTTGAATTGTTCTTGCAAGGCCCACCCAATGAAAGCCCATCGGAGCATCCCGGCTTGTCGCCATCACCAACGCAAAAATTTGCAACGAATTATCTTAATTTTTAAAGACTAATAGTACTCATTTTAAAGAAAACTTAGCCATTTTAATTGTCTTCTCCCCCTCATCTGTCCACGCAAAAATCAAGGTATTTCCCGACTTTGTCATCTGTGGAAATCCACTTGACCTCGATTCTGATGTAGAACTAATAATTATTGAAGGTTCCTTTTTACCATCCTTGAAAACTTTCACTGCTTTTATCACTGCCCCTTCCATCCAACTGACCATAGCAGTTCTTTCATTCAGCATAACAACATCGACCCGGCCAATTCCTTTGCCTTCATCAATACGGATAGGGGCATTGAAGCTAGCTCCGCCGTCATCAGAAAAAACAATATTTACCTGTGCTTTTTTATCCGGTGAAGAAAACCAGGCTACGACAAGACTGTTACCGATTGCATCAGCCTTGGGACCATTTACAGGACATCCATCAATCTTCCAATTGTCGGAAAAAACAGACGTAGGTGTAGTCCATTTACTGTTTATAAACCGCACAATTGACATATCTCTGATTTCGTGTTCCGACCTGTCTCTATATACTACAACGGGCCCATTGTTAGTGATGGTGGCACTTGTCTGGCAACAATCGCATACCCGGTTATCCAATTCCCATTCGCTGGATTTATTTCCCTGGTTATCCATTATTGCACCCCTCAATGTCATTTGTCCATGATGACCCTCGTCATGTCCTCCTTGAGCTTCCATTACAGCATTTCTTCCATCAAGCCATGAAATAAAATAGTTATTCCCGTACGGTATCATAGAAACAAATCCATGCTCTGCTTTTTTTCCATCGTCATGAAGGATTTTAGAGACACTCCATGTTTTTCCGTTGTCAGCAGAAGTAACTAGTTTAACATCGTATGTGTAAGTATCTTTTTCACTTTTTTCCAAATAATGTGCTATAAGATTCTTTTCACCATCCGAAGCTAACATCGGATAGTCTGCCCAATTGACAAACCAATTATCGCCTGAACTAATTACTCGTGGTTCTTCCCATTTTTCTTTTTTCAGCATAGAGAATTTCAGGGTACTAAATTCCTTTATTTTCTGTATCCATGACAAATAAACAACTCCATTTCTATCTGTAAAAAGATACGGCTCTGCACTAACTGAATCAGCAGGTGAAGAAAAATACTTTAAGGTGCTCCTGGTAGTATCATCCAAATGAGTTTTTTGATTGTCGGTTTGTTTTGGTGAATTTTTGCAGGCAGACATCCCAACGATAATTAATAAAACGCATAATGGCTTATTCATCCTTATTAATGATTTTAAGAATCATATCAATATTATTTTTCTCATGCCATTTACGGAAACCCGATTCGGAAAAAACCAGCTTCCCCTCATTGTTAAAAATAAAAGTGGTAGGAAGACCCGGAATATTTAATTCCTCGCTGTTTTGAACTTGTAGAAAATCGAAACTAAAGTTATGCGCTTTTCTGAACGCTTCAGTTTCTTCTGCATTTTCGTCAGAAGCCATTAAAAAAACGATGTTTTCTTTGCTCAGGATAGTTTTGGCTTTTTCAATGGTCGGCATTTCTGCAATACAAGGGTTGCACCAGGTAGCCCAAAAGTTGAGAAATATTGTCTTTCCTTTATATTTTTCAAGTTTACCTGGTTGTCCATTCAAATCTTTAAATCGGATTTTATCAAACGGCCTGTCTTCCTCAACCACAATAACAGATTCACCTTTATCCCCTCCGTTGCAGCTTAGTAAGCTAAACACTAATACAATACTTACTTTACGAAGAATGATCATTTTCAGTCTTTATGAATGTCGGTAAAATTATGGATGAAACCATTGTAAATGTACTTGTGAGCAAATTGATTAATTCTATTTATGCTCCAGCTAATATTCCAATTAATTTACTAAAATACTTTCAATTTTTATAAACTGCGTTTATTTGCCTGGATTCGGTTCTAGCATTTCTCAAACTTGCACTTAAAGCGGAACTGTACTCAAATTCCATTTCCAGTTAAGAACTTCGGGCATGTCTTCACCATGAATTTCAATATAAGACTTATGGTCGAGCAATTTATTTTGCAGCCACTGTTTGGTGTATGCTGCTTTAGAACCAAATCCTGGCAAGCGGTCTATCACATCACTCACCAAATGAAACCTGTCCAAATCATTCATCACCACCATATCGAAAGGCGTTGTTGTTGTACCTTCTCCTTTATAGCCTCGTACATGCAGGTTGGCATGATTTATCCGGCGGTAAGTGAGGCGGTGGATTAATAAAGGATACCCATGAAACGCAAAAATGATTGGTTTGTTTGTTGTAAATAACATATCAAAATCCTTATCATTTAATCCATGCGGGTGTTCACTTTCGGGTTGCAGGGTCATCAGGTCAACCACATTAATTACCCTCACTTTTATTTCGGGTAAATGTTCCCTTAATATTTGCACCGCAGCAATTGTTTCCAGCGTTGGCACATCGCCAGCACATGCCATTACAACATCTGGTTCACTGCCTTCATCATTGCTTGCCCATTCCCAAATGCCCAGCCCGGCGGTGCAATGTTTAACTGCTGCGTCCATATCCAACCATTGCATTTCCGGTTGTTTGCCCGCAACAATTACATTAATATAATTACGGCTTCGTAAACAATGGTCTGTTACAGAAAGCAATGTATTGGCATCTGGCGGAAGATAGATACGGATAACGTCTGCTGTTTTATTAGCAACAACATCCAGAAATCCGGGGTCCTGATGGCTGTTCCCATTATGGTCTTGCCGCCAAACATGTGAGGTGAGCAAATAATTTAGCGAAGCAATTGGCCTGCGCCAGGGTATTTTATTGGAAACCTGCAACCACTTGGCATGTTGGTTAAACATAGAATCTACAATATGAATAAATCCTTCGTAACAAGAAAATAGCCCATGCCTTCCTGTTAGTAAATATCCTTCCAGCCAGCCCTGGCAAAGATGCTCACTTAATACTTCCATCACCCTGCCATCCGCAGAAATATGGTCATCGGTTTCATAAATTTCGGCAGTAGAAGTTCGTTCTGTTATGTCAAATAAATTGCTGAGGCGGTTAGATGCTGTTTCATCAGGACCGAATATTCTGAAATTTCTTTTATCCCAATTCAGCTTCATGGTATCTCTTAAAAAGGCACCCATTATTTTTGTAGCTTCTGCTTTTGTTGCGCCGGGGTTCAACACTTCAACTGCATTATTTTTAAAATCCGGCATTGCTAAATCATGCAAAACAATCCCGCCATTTGCATGTGGATTAGCACCCATGCGCTTTGTTCCTTGTGGGGCAAGTGCTGCTAACTCCGCAATTAATTTTCCTTGTTCATCAAAGAGTTCTTCCGGCTTATAACTTTTCATCCATTGCTCCAGCAGTTTCACATGCGCTGTTTTTTCTGACAATTCAGAAAGCGGCACCTGGTGCGAACGCCATGTTCCTTCTATTTTAATATCATCCACTTCTTTTGGTCCCGTCCATCCTTTTGGCGTACTAAAAATAATCATGGGCCATTGTGGCCTTTTTGTAAAACCATTTACACGGGCTTCGTTTTGTATTTGTTTTATTTCTTCAATAATTATATCCAACGTTGTTGCCAATAATTCATGTACTTCTTCCGGCACATCTCCTTCTACAAAATATGGCTTGTAACCATAGCCTTTAAAAAGTTGTTCTAATTCTTCTTTCGGTATTCTTGCAAGTATGGTTGGGTTAGCTATTTTATAACCATTCAAATGTAAGATGGGCAACACAACACCATCATGCACAGGGTTTAAGAATTTATTGCTATGCCAGCCTGCAGCCAATGCACCCGTTTCTGCTTCTCCATCACCAACTACACAGGCAACAATCAAGTCAGGATTATCAAACACGGCACCATAAGCATGCACCAACGAATAACCGAGTTCGCCTCCTTCATTAATGGAGCCCGGTGTTTCCGGTGCCACATGGCTGGGTATGCCGCCAGGAAAAGAAAACTGTTTGAATAAATTTTTTATCCCTTCTTCATCCTGTGTAATATTTGAATATACTTCACTGTAAGTTCCTTCTAAATAAGTGTTAGCTACCAATCCCGGGCCACCATGCCCCGGACCAGTAACATAAATTACATTGAGGTCGTATTTTTTTATGATACGGTTAAGATGTACATAAATAAAATTTAAGCCCGGTGTGGTGCCCCAATGCCCCAACAGTCGTGGCTTTATATGGTCAATCGTTAATACTTTTTTAAGCAGTGGATTATCATACAAATATATTTGACCAACGGATAAATAATTGGCTGCCCGCCAGTAAGCATTCATGTTTTGTAATAATTCGGGAGATAATGCTTTTGTTTCTGGGATTATATTTTGTGTTTGCATTATTTAATTTATAATAGAATAATTCAACAAATCGCAAACCATTCTTGCAATCATTAATTGCTCGTTGGTCTGTATTACCCGAACAGTTATTTTGCTTTTATCCGTAGAAATAATTGGTTCATTATTACTGTTTTTTATTTCATCCAATTCAATTCCCAAAAACTTAAGGCCGTTGCATACCTGGCTGCGTACTTCAGGTGAATGCTCACCAATACCTCCGGAAAAAACCAATGTATTCAAACCTTCAAGTGCTGCAGAGTATGCACCAATAAATTTTTTAGTTTGATAACAAAACAAATTGAAAGCATCGGCAGCACGGGTGTCGGTATTTTTACTTTTAATTAATTCTCTCATATCGGATGTTGTTTCCGATATGCCCAATAACCCAGCCTCATGATTTATTAAATGATTAAACAGTTGCGCTGTTAATTTTTCAACCTGCATTAGATACCATGCAACACCAGGGTCAAGGTCGCCGGTACGGGTGCCCATTACCAATCCCGCGGTTGGTGTAAAACCCATACTGGTATCAATACTCTTACCATTTTTAATTGCAGCAAGGCTAGCACCATTGCCAAGGTGTGCCAATATTATTTTTCCCATGGCAGATTCTTTGCCGGCAATGCGCTCCAGTTCCTGCAGAAGGTAGGCATAAGACAGGCCATGAAAACCATATCGCTGAATGCCCATAGCAAAATATTTTTTTGGTATCGGTAATAGTTTTGCAACCACTGGCATAGTAGTATGAAATGAAGTGTCAAAACAAGCAACCTGTACCAATGCCGGATAACGCTTTGCAAATATTTCTATCAATTTAATTCCGCCGGGTAAATGCTCCGGGTCGTAAGGGCTAATTTGTTTTAATTCATCTAATAATGTTGCAGTAATTATTTCAGACGCTGTATGCTGCATACCGTGTACAATCCTGTGCCCTATTGCTTTTACGGAAGTAAAACGTTCCTGTAATTCAAGCCAGTAAATGAAATGATTTACAGACTCATCATAATCAACAGTATTAATATTTATGGTATTTATTTTGTTGTTAATTGCATCACCGAAATTTAGGACAGCATTTTTTGTACCGATGTTTTCTATCTCCCCATAAAAAAATTGTTTCAGCGTTTCTTCCATTTCATATAAAGCAAACTTAATGCTGGATGAACCGCCGTTGATGGTGAGTAAAATATTTTTAGTTGATTTCATGATTACATCCTTAGCTATTTAGCTTCTACCTCAGATTTATCTACCATTTCAGATGCAGTCTTTTCTTTTGTGTCAGATTTTGCTTCAACATTTACTTTATGTTCGGGCTCTACTTTATCTTAAGTTTCGTCTTTAACTTCTCATTGAGTATTATTTACCCGCCTCAGATTTAGACTCCTCCTTTGTTTCAGCTTTGGTGTCACTAATCAATTCAGGTTTTTGCTCCTCCTTGTTTTTTTCGCCAGACCCATTCTTCACTTTTAACAGACTTGCATTGATGG
>JANMMA010000343.1:0-5440 GCA_031372815.1 Sphingobacteriales bacterium | reverse complement strand
CAGATGTGTTTCAGACGGTACAGGATAATCCAGTTCAGGGACCTGGTTAACAACAAGTAAGTCTTCATCTCCATCGTTATCATAATCAAAAACTACTGAACCACGCCCGATGCCATAATCAGCCAGTCCTGAAACCGCAGCACTCTCCCTAAACTGTTTACCCGTATTGACAAAATAAAAATCAGCCATGGGCTTGCAATTAGGATTAAGATCTCCGTTTGCGACAAAAAGATCAAGGTCACCATCATGATCAAAATCGCAAAAATTTGCTCCCCAGCTGATCGCAAAAAAATTAAGACCAAGCTTTTTTGACTGGTTGGAAAACATTGCTCCATTACCCTCATTTACCATAAGGTAATTAAATCCAATATTAGTAATTAGATAATCCATGTTGCCGTCATTATTATAATCCCCCA
The DNA here is from genome assembly GCA_031372815.1 of Sphingobacteriales bacterium. Lineage (GTDB taxonomy): Bacteria > Bacteroidota > Bacteroidia > Chitinophagales > Chitinophagaceae > Pollutibacter. The sequence goes on along the minus strand of JANMMA010000343.1, from coordinate 5,024 downwards.
CAGCTGCTCCCATGGAATTGATCCTGACATTCATTTTTGTTGCCTTACCTATATCTGATAATTTCGGATCCGGATATTTATTTTCCAGTAAAAGATTGGCCGTGCGCTTATACCCGAAATCGTGATTTACGATGATGTCCTGATCCCTGTCATTATCTATATCCGTAAAAACGCCTCCGAATCCGAAACCCGCATATTCCAAACCGTATTCCTTATATGCATCCCTGAATTTCTTCCCCTTTTCATTAATCAACAAATAACCTTTGGCAGTTTGATTTGATGCCACAATAGTTGCATCATTGATCACTTTCAGGGTGCCCTTATAATCATTGAAATAATTTCCAATGTATATATCAGGCCATCCGTCAGCATTGAGGTCACCAAAACTTACTCCTGTACTGAAAGAATTCATTTCTCCAAGTCCATATTCACTGGTTACATCCCTAAACTTGCCATTCCCATTATTCAGAAAGAGCAGGTTTATAGCACGGGGGATCGTCTGCTTCACATCTCTTCTTGTAATAGTTGTGATCAACAGATCACGAAAACCGTCTCTGTTAATGTCAGCGCTTGCTACGCCCTGTGTAACAAATTTCCGCGATATTTCCAATCCAGAACCAGCATATACATCCCTGAAAGTTCCATTCCCATTATTCAGGTAAAGTCTGTCGTCATTCATACCACCGGTGATATAAACGTCCTCGAACCCGTCACTATTAAAGTCAAATACGCATGCGCCACCCCCAAACATTCCTTCATATACTTTAAAGACATGCTTTATGCCAGCTGAATCTGTAACATTTCTAAACTGTTGCTGCGCTGAAACCCAAAGCGATTGAATAGCAAGTACAACCACAAAAAAAATTCTAGTCCATTTTGTCATTTCAAAAGTGGTTTGCGCCATGAAAGCTTATTGACATTCTCGCCTATCTGTTTTCCTTTTTCCAGGCCTCTTCGGTTATCCTGCCGGGTATGTATTCCACCATAAAAGCGTGAGTCGGCGGTTTCTTCTGCAGCCTGCCAGAATGATGTAAAATGCCTCGCTTTAAAGTCTGCATCCCTAATCTCATCGCGCTTTCTGGCCGCATGCAAACTGTCTGTAAATGCATAATCGCTGCCATAAAGGTCCGTTAATACAGTTGCGCAAGCGGCAGCTTGAATAGCATGTCCCGAAGGGAAGGCCGGGAACGGTGGGTCAGGCCAGAACGAATGCCACTGCTGGTCAATGTGCTCAGTGATGAAGGTATTAGGCCTTTCAGAAAAGAACAAATATTTCCATTTCCAGCAATTCGCGTACGCATCGGATACTGCTATCCCAAGTCTGGCATAGGTTTCTGCACAGTGAATTAAATCCGGTTTTATTTTCCTGATCACCATGGTTGCCAGGTAGAATGAATGCCCAGGTGGTGTGGGTGTTTCGTCAGGATCATCACCCCACCACACGGCAATTTGTTTTTGCTCCCTTGTCAGTGTTTTCTCTGCATTGTAAACTTCAAGAAATTGTTGATAATACTCTGAGCCCGGTGTAGTATCATACGCGAGAAATGCCGGAGCTTCCATTTTTTCATTGGCCAGCAAAAATTTTCGGTTTCTCCCCCACTTTGGATGCAGTGGATGGTGGCTAAAAGATTGGGAATACAATGCAGGTTTCCATCCACCGGGCTTCGCGTCAAATTTCATGCTCGTCTCAAAATTATGCAGATATCCCCGATGCCCCCCGTCTGTGGCAGACCATTTAAAAATCCTTTGTGCAACAGCTCGTCCAAATTGAACTGACCTGTTGACCAATGCCTGGTCTTTCGTTAATGCAACATACCTGCTTTGAAAACAACGCTCCAGCGAATCAATTTTTAGTTTATTGATATTTCCGGTTTGTATATAAATGAGCCGAAGTATTTCGGCTTGTGATGCATTAAGGGATAGAGGCCAAAAAATAGAATCCCCTATACTAACCGGCATGGAGTCCAAACCATTTAACTGCGGGGCAACGGTATTAAAAGATGGATAACCAGGTACGATTGATTCATACATGGCAAGTCCGATATATCCAAAACAGCGCGAAGCGAATGTTGGTGTGTTGGCAGGAGTTTTTTCGGTAATAAAATTGGCCATATCAGCCCATGCTGCAGCTAATTCATAGTCCGCAGGCGGACCAATTTGTACTTTGTTGTTGCAGTATACTCCCGATAAAAGAATCAGTAGACAAATCAGCCACCTATTTATGATAAGATACTTTTTCATTTCATTCTTTCATTCCTCCTATAGGCAACCAATCGGCCGCTATTGATTCCAAAAACTAACTTTTCATTTAGCATTAAACTGCTACGTACATCTCCGTGAATAGAAAATCCTGATTCAACCTGAGGCAAATAATTAAATTCACCTTTTCCGTTGCCGAGGATCAATACACCGTAATTGGCATCCCATTTTCCAAGGCGGATCTTGACTTTACTATCGTTTCCCGTTAAGAGAATATCCAGGTTTCCATCTTTATTAAAATCCTGTGTAAGAATGGAATGTATCGGTGCGTATTGAACTTCGTCGGGAAGTCTTGCCAGGGTTAAACTTCCCTTGCCACTGAGAAAACATGTGGTCTGCATGTGATCGGCAGTAAGATGGCCGAGACTTTTTTGCTGCTCACCCGATAACAGTTCATCCAGGCCCACGTTAGCATAACTATCAAAGCTTGCATATCGTTTTCGGAACAAAGGGATACCGGCGAGCAGTTCGTCCCTGCTTACATATGGATAACGCTTGCCCTGGATATAAAAAGAAAATACAGGATCGATGATACCGTTCGCATCTATATCTCCGTAAAACATTTCCAAAGGCTCTTTTTCCGAAACTTTGAATGGTGTATTGGTTCCAATATTCCCGGCAATGATATCCGGCTTTCCATCGTTGTTAAGATCAGCAATTTCCAACTTGTTCCACCAGCCCTTATATGGTCTGGAAAAATAGGATAAAGTCTGGTCAGTTAATCTTCCATTTTCGTTCTTATAAACCTGTATTGGCATCCATTCACCGGCAACGATCAACTCCTTTACCTTGTCATTGTCAAGGTCTGCCCAAATTGCGTCAGTCACCATTCCAGGTGATACAAGATCAGGAGCTACTGAGGCAGTCTGGTCGGTAAATACTCCATTACCTTCATTTAACAGTACATAACTGCGCGGAATTTCCGGATACCGGCCTGGCACTACCCTGCCCCCCACAAATAGGTCCGGTCGGCCGTCATCATTTATGTCTCCAACAGCAATACATGACTTACTTCCTTGTATATGCGGAATGGTTTGGCTCCTGGTAAAGTTTCCTTTGCCGTCATTGAGGTATAACCTGTCTGAAAGCAGCAAATCATCTGGTTGCATATCATGATATCCACCGCTTGCTGCATATATATCCGGGTATCCATCGCCGTTAGCATCGAATAAGGCTATGGCTGCATCCTGAAATTTCTTATCACTTTCAAAAGCAGAAACTGTCTTCGGTAAGAATTTCCCTCCGGTTTGCTGAAAATAGATTTTCATAGCCTGACCTTTTGCACCACCTATGACAAGGTCTTCCAACCCGTCTTCATTTAGATCGGCTTTCGCCATCACCGGTCCAATATGGGAAAATCCGTGTATAAGCAATGGTTGGCGGTTAAAATCATTTACTGCTGCACCCCCATCCGTATAATTAACCGGCGAAGCTGATTCAACAAACATTGCATCCACTTTCTTACCCCCGGTCTCCCGTTCTTTTGCATCCGACTCGGTTAACGTGATTACCTGGTCAGACTTAACCTTATGCAAGGTCTGGGATTTTCCACTGTTCCATATTACCTGCATTGAATCTGTCACCGTGATACCTCCCAATCCAAAGTGAAGGATACCGGACACTGTAGACAAGTACCCTCTTGCGGAATATTGTTCTTGAAACTGCATCGCCCCGTTGTGAAACAGTTTAACTTTTGCACCAAGGCCCTGGGTATTTGCACCATCACCTTTTAATTTTACCTGGAGGAAATGCGTATTTGCACGTGTGGCAGATTCATTGCGGTAAATAAAAGCAGGCTGGTTGATATTGTTCACTACCAGGTCAAGGTCTCCGTCATTATCCAAATCCGCATAGGCGGCACCGTTACTGTTTGATATTTCCTTAATACCCCAGGCTTCATTCTTTTGACTGAATCCTTTTCCCTTTTGGTTTGCAAATACCTGGTTAATGATGCCGGAGGATGGCATTTGCTTGATTATTTCCAGAACATCTGTCTTGTTCAGTCTTCCCTTTGCCTGCACATATTCATTCATATAATTGATAAAGTCCAGGTTGGTATAATCACGCAGATAACCATTTGTTACGTAGAGATCTTTCCATCCATCATTGTCATAATCGGCGAAAAGTGCTGACCAGCTCCAGTCGGTATTGGATATCCCGTAAAATTGTCCTGCTTCACTAAAGGTGCCGTTCCCGTTGTTGACATGAAGCATATTCCTCATGTACTGGTAATAAAAACCACTTCGCAGGTTGAGTTGAAATTTCTCAAAATTATCCGGTGAAAGCAATAGTTTCTGTCGGCGGTTATCCATGGGAAGCATGTCCAGCGTGAATACTTCCGCCATTCCATCATTATTTACATCTGCAACATCATTGCCCATGGAGAACTGGCTGGTATGTCCCATACACACTTCAAGCTGATCAGAGAAACCTCCTTTTTGATTATTAATATACAGGTGATCAGGTACAGAATAATCATTCGACACATAGAAGTCGGGCCAACCGTCGGCGTTAAGGTCAGAGATCCCAATACCAAGGCCGTAACTAAGTTCTGATCCATTAATTCCACTCGATGTTGTAACATCAGAAAATTTTCCATTTTCCTGCTGAAAAAGACGCAGTCCTTTTTCAGGACTATCGGTATGATAAAGTTCAGCCGTTCCTGCCTCATTTAACAAAGGCAGATTTTTTGGATTGTGATTTAGCAGCAGCATATCCAGGTCACTGTCGCGGTCATAGTCCAAAAAATAGGCTTGGTTGCTGAA
>JANMMA010000330.1:0-2672 GCA_031372815.1 Sphingobacteriales bacterium | reverse complement strand
AGTGACGCCACGTCTGTAAAAAGTTCATCTTCTGTCTCTTCAAAGGACATGAATACTCCCGTCTCTTTGAACTTAACAACACCACTGATTAAAAAATCAATCCCAAAAAGGGTTTTTCCTGTGCCGGTAGCTCCACTAACTAAAGTGGTTCTGTTTTTTGGAAACCCGCCTTTGGTTATTTCGTCAAAGCCTTTGATGCCGGAGGGGCATTTGTCTAATTTGTTACCCTTAGGAGTAGTTTTTTTCTTGGTGATTTTAGGCATATAATAGTCCTTTTATTTTATTGAGATCAGTTTCAAATAGAGAAGGAGAAGTTTCGTTTAAGCCAAGTCACTAAAAGTTAACCTTTTACACTAACCTTTTACCGTGGTTCTGGTTACAGTTACCTGTAGGGTAGCTCAATAGGCAATCTTTCTCAAAAGAGGATTGTAATATAAAGGAGTGTAAAACTTGTGCCACGTATACTGCGAACTCAAGCCAGCCATTAGAATAGAGTGACGGCCCTGACAGACTGGCTGATTGGCTATGGTATGGGGTACAGGCGCCTATGGTTCCTTTCGAAATGCAGTTACCTTAAAAGCAAGGCTGGCCGCTATAAGTTTTATTCTCTTTCCTAAATCATAGCAAAATAACGCTAAGGTTTGTGAAAATGTAATATTGCGGGAATCTATCCCCTTACATTTATAACAGAAAATTTGAATTAAATATATTATCGTAATATTGCAATTGATGGGTATCACTAAATCGGAAATTTATACCGAAAGGCAAAACAAATTGGCAGCGATGCTCAAAGCATTAGCCCACCCGGCCCGTATTGCCATTCTTGAACACCTGATCAATTCAAAGTCCTGCATTTGTGGTGACCTGGTTGAGGAATTGGGTTTGGCACAGGCTACTATTTCCCAACACTTAAAAGAATTGAAGACAGCAGGTATTATCAAAGGAACAGTAGAAGGTGCCAGTGTGTGCTATTGTATCGACGAAAAAGTTTGGAAACAGTATAAAGGGCAGATGGAAAAATTCTTTGTGTCCTTCGAAATGAAAAACAACAATTGTTGTTGATTTTTTTTGACTTTAATCATCGTAATATTGCAATAATACAATTAAATGAAACCGTCAAGATTAAAACAACATTTAATACTGTTCAGCAATAGTGAGTCGTCTGCTATTAAATAAAACCGATGCGCCAAGCACATGTTTTTAGCATTATGGAGAGAATGATCAATACTTGTAACCCGCAACAATAAACAAGAACTTAACGATGTCAGCAGATTATTGTGCACCGGCAAACGAACGTAAAAAGCTTAGTTTTTTAGACCGATATTTAACACTGTGGATATTTTTAGCAATGGGTGTTGGTATATCCATTGGATATTTTATTCCCTCGTCATCTTCTTTTATCAATTCGTTTTCATCAGGTTCTACGAATATTCCCCTGGCAGTTGGATTGATTCTAATGATGTATCCACCTTTCGCCAAAGTGCGTTATGAAAAATTGAAAGAAGTGTTTCAAAATACCAAAGTATTGGGGGTGTCCTTACTTCTCAACTGGGTGATTGGACCCATTCTTATGTTCCTGCTCTCTATTGTGTTTTTGCATGACTATCCCGAGTACATGGTCGGACTAATTCTCATTGGCCTGGCCAGATGTATCGCGATGGTAATCGTGTGGAATGAACTGGCAGAGGGGAGTCGTGAGTATGCGGCTGGCTTGGTGGCATTGAACAGCATCTTCCAGGTACTGCTTTATAGTGTCTATGCCTATGTATTTGTAACTGTATTACCTCCATTTTTTGGCATCTCCGGTGCAGAAGTAAATATCACCATAGGGCAGATTGCTAAAAGCGTGGCCATTTACCTTGGTCTTCCTTTCGCAGCCGGGGTTCTTACCCGTTTGATACTTCGAAAAGTAATGGGCGATGACTGGTATCAAAATAAGTTTATCCCTTTCATTTCGCCGATAACGTTAATAGCCTTGTTGTTTACTATTGTTGTCATGTTCAGCCTCAAAGGCAAACTGATTGTGCAGATTCCTCTTGATGTAGTACGGATCGCCATTCCATTGGTGATCTACTTCGCTATCATGTTTATCGTAAGTTTCCTTATCGGAAAGAAAATGGGAGCAGATTATTCCACGAATACATCCATCGCATTTACAGCAGCCGGAAACAATTTTGAACTTGCGATTGCGGTAGCCATTGGGGTTTTCGGCATTAATAGCGGTCAGGCCTTTGCAGGTGTTATAGGGCCATTGGTAGAAGTGCCGGCACTTATTGCCCTGGTCAATGTAGCATTTTGGTTCAGAAGGAAATTCTACACAAAACAACAATTACAAAACACTTAAATATCATCGAATGCGAATTGCACTCTTTAGCGACATTCATGCAAACCTTCCGGCGTTGGAAGCATGTTTCAACAGTATAGAAGAACAAATGCCCGATGCCATTTATTGTCTGGGTGACCTGGTAGGATACAATATTTGGCCAAATGAGGTAGTGAATGAAATTAGAAAGAGGGGTATCCCTACAATTGCCGGCAACTATGACCAGGGAATTGGTTTGATGAGTGATGAATGTGGCTGTGCTTACAAATCAGAACCAGAAAAAGACAACGGTAAAATCTCAATTTCTTTTACCAATTCAATAGTTGGGCCTGAAGAAAGGAAATACCTG
>JANMMA010000233.1:0-13519 GCA_031372815.1 Sphingobacteriales bacterium | reverse complement strand
GGTGAATGCTGTCTACGACAGGCAAAGTTCAATTGGTTCATGGGAATATACCATACCGAAAGATGCCAGTGCTGAAACTACAGACTGGGAGAGGTTTATAGAAGTGACAGGGAAGATGGCGTATGATTCAAAAAAGTTCTTTTGGTGGCGCGCCTTTAAAGAAGTGGGCACGGGTGTCGCGGGAGACCTGTTTATCCATTTGCTTAGCGGAACACATTTTATGACCAATTCGAAAGGGCCGCAATCTATTTACGGAACCGGACAATTCAGTTATTGGAAGGATGGCCGTAATATGCCTGATGTAATGGCTGGTGTAATGCAGTATGCTGATACTCCGGAACACCCTGCCTTTCAGTTAACCTTACAGGTGAATTTTATCAGTGGTACAGGCGGACAGGAAATCATCAGGCTTATTGGTTCCGAGGGTGTAATTGAAGTACAGGGAAATAATATCAATATCAAACATAGCCTGATGCCCGAAGCTCCGGGTTTTGGTGGTTATGATTCCGTGTTTACTTTTCCGAAAAACATGCGCGATGAAATGCAGGCAGAGTATAATGCCAAATGGACTGAAGCGCAAAGAAAAAGACCCACTAAAGAAGACATTATTTTCAAGGCCCCTCCAGGCTATAGTGATCACCTCGACCATTTTACAAACTTCTTTGATGCCATAAGAACTGGCAAAACAGTAGTCGAAGATGCTACTTTTGGTTTTCGTGCAGCTGCGCCGGCGTTATCCTGTAACGACAGCTATTTCCAAAAAAAGATCATTAAATGGGATCCTGTCAATATGAAACTGGTGTAGCTTATTAGTGATAGTCAAGAATAAAAATCTTCCGCATTGGAAGATTTTTTATTAACCGAAACAAGCTTTGTGCAGATGGAGACTTACGGAAAATTAAATTTCCACAATTGCAGCATGAATTTGTTTATCATTTTCCCATACGCAAATCATTAGCCCTTCATTCAGGGTTTTTATGACAGGGTGACTTCCTTTACCTAACGTTACTTCTTCGCCGTTAGGGCGTATCACCGTTACTAATCCATCCTTTACCCAGGCATAAGCAGTTTCGTTTTTTGCGATCTCAACAGCGCAGTCTCTACCTTCACCAACTTCTTTTTCTGGCAGGCCAGGTTGTGCAGAATAGACTTTACCTTCTCGTCTCCAGACCGTTTGAATAATGCCTTTATCATTTATTGCAATACCGCCACCGTCCATAGGACAGCCATTTAATTTCCAGTTACCAATGCCTAACTTTTCGGCATTTCCAAAACGATCTCCCCTGTCATTTGATTTTATCAAATACATATTTCTATTACCATCTAACCAATTTCGGAACATGACATAGACATTGTCTCCTTTTACAATTACTGAAGGCTTACAACATTCACAAACCGTGGTATCGGGTGACTCATATATTAAAATATTCTTTGACCAGGATTTTCCTCCATCATCTGACCTTGCGCCGTAGATCTTGTTATGCAAGTTTCCCCTAAGGTCGAGCCAGACCGAATAATTGTATAAACCATCTCCACTTAAGCTCATCAAATTTTCTTTGGCAACTGTATCAACATCATTCACCCTGGCTGAGTTTGTCCAGCTGGCTTTTCCATCATTATGATAAGCATAAATATCTCCGCCGGAATTACATGCCGTTATCGTTAATCCTTTTTCGGAGACTGCTATTTGTGGCCCTCTTGTATGCGAGGCGGCTAAGTCAGGCAATACAGCCACCAGTGAGGGGGAACTGAAATTACCCTCTGCGGCAGACAGGTAAGTATACATAATACTGTCGCCCGAACCGTACACCAGATGCACACCGTTTTGCCCGTCTTTGACAAGGCTCGGCATTTGTCCATTGGCAACCACAAAGTCGTCTTTTGTATGCCCGGCCTTTTCACTGCAAGAGATAAATGTTAACACGGCAAAGCAGACCAATAGCGCATTCATCCCGTTATATAGTTTAGTAGGCATAATTATAAAGTTCTATTATTTAACTAAATGATTAATGACTATGGTGCCTAAATCGTTTCATTAGTTCGATGAAAGCGATCCTGGTGGACCGTATTTTTTTGAGGCATCGTCTATAACTAATACCCAGTCCATGCCTTCACCAGGCGGGGTAAAACTATGCGATGATGAACCTGAAATGGCCTTTAATGCTTTTGCTTTACCTGTTCGAACATCAAACCACCAGATATTTTTTGTTTTTCCTGTGACTTTGCTCAGATCAATTTTTATGGTTCGTTGTTGGGGAACATAGATCATGGCGTATGTTCCGGCCTCATCTCTTGTAGCCATTGCAACGTCAACATATGTATCACCCAAAGGTGATTTAATAATGTTCTGGTCAGCAATCCTGGAAAAGTATGGCCGCGAAAGCATCAAATTTTTCAAGTACTGTATTTCGGTTGCTGCTTCTGATTTCAAAGCCTTTTCCCAACCTATAAGTGTATCCCCATTATAGATGGGAGCATAGCGCGAAGTGTCGAGAAACTGCCATACCTGGTGATGGCCATAAGTAACACCACAACTGCCAGCAAATAAGCCTCGATATATCCTTGCGCGAACATCATAGGCATTAAAATATCCCCTTTGTCTTCTTGTCCATTTTCCGTCCCACGGATTTACCGGATGATCTTCGTAGCAAGGTTCCATATCCATAATAGGTTTTTGGGGAACTTTAGCTAGATCTTCTGTGATCCATTTCCATGGCTGACTTTCCCTTGAACCGTGGCCCGACTGTAATGCATTCATATTCATCCACACTTCGTCGTGAATATAACTACTCGTTCGTGTTTCACCACCTGATGGATGGTAGGTAATAAATGCATTTGTACCGGATACTTCCTGTATTCCTGCAGCCATTGCCCTCCATATTGGACGATCGTCAATATCTTTTCCCTGTTTTGAATACACAGCAGGACGATCTCCTCCCAGTATCCATATCACATTCCAATGATTTGCATAGCGTTTGGCTAAGATAGCTCCGTACTGCCTGGCATTTTGTTCGTTAAATATTACCGGACCATCACCCCAGTTAGGAGTGACTTTATCTCCCCACGTTGGTAATAATCCTATGTACATATTTTTCTCAGCAGCCTTACTAATCACAAAATCCACATGATCCCAATAGTCATATTCATAAGCATTATTAGGGTTATTCCCCGGGGTGATCAATAATTGAGTAGGGTCTTCATTATTTAATGGATAATCGCCATAACGATTTGGTTCACGAATGCCGTTGAACTCTGCCAAGGCCACGCATTGAAGCACATTGAAACCTTGGGATTTTCTTGTATCAATAACAATTTCTGCCTGCTCTCTTGTAAGCCGATGAAATATTTCCCAATCCGTATCCCCTAACCAAAAAAAAGGTTTGCCATCTTTAGTTTGCAGGTACCTACCGTTTTTACTTACTTCAATCTGTGACATCGCGAAGTGAGAGAAAAGAATGGCGACAATCAGGTAAACTGCTTTTAGTTTCATACCGCTTTTTCAAAATTAATGGCTTACAATGAGAATGTTAATGCGACAAGTTACCACAAAAAAAAAGCTCTCCGTAAGGAGAACTTTTGTGCCCAGAACAGGAATCGAACCTGCACTACCTTGCGATAACCAGATTTTGAGTCTAGCGCGTCTACCAATTCCGCCATCTGGGCTAAACAGGGTTGCAAATGTAAAAAAATGTCCCGGATATGCGGGACATTTTTTCAAGCTTGTTCGATTCCTTCAATTTTTTAGTAGTAGGGGATCGTCGATTCAGGCGCGTACAGAATTGTGGATTTAGTCGCGTAGTGGATCGTCGATTTAGTCGCGTGAGGGATTGTCCAGCAGCTCCCTCTTCTCGATCCGGTAAGAAGCGATAAGTCCAAGACCTCCCCCTATTCCGATGAGTGCAAACCAAAGTGCTGGATTTTCATCGTCATGCAGTACATATGTAGTGATGATGTAGGCAAGTGCGAGCCCGGTACCGGCACCCAGAAGTAACAATCCGTTCTTCAGGTTGCGGTAAGGAGCGGGCCGATTGGCAAATTCTTTTGGATTCAAGCCTTTCTCGATCATCGACATGTTTTCCCTGCTTTTAATATAAACCAGCCCGAAGACCATTGCGAAAAATGACAGTGGAACTAAAATCGGGACTAAAATTTCTGCGCCGTTCATATTGCTTTTTTTAATTTGTTTACTAATGGTTACGCTATATCTGACTACACACGGTTTCTAAAGGTTACAGAAACCGGGAAAGAAAAGACAGTTATTTTATTAAACTCTGGAAATCAATAAATTATAAAATTAAATTTGACAAAATGTGACTATTAGGATATAATTGGAGGTATTGATATGGGTGCTCCATTATCGCATCGCCGCATTCCTACACATTATCACATTATCCCTGTAACTTAAGGTAGAAAACCTGCGTCATATACCTGCAACATGAATTCCGCAACGTCAGATATTGAGGTGATCAGCCTGATTCTCAAGGGTGATCAGCAGGCTTACGCGGAACTCGTGGGCAGATATCAGCATTTTGTTTTCACCACCGCCCTGAAATATGTTCAGAACAGGGAAGATGCTGAAGAATTGGCGCAGGATATCTTTGTAAAGGTTTACAGGTCTTTGGCAGATTTTAAAGGCACGGCTAAATTCAGTACCTGGTTGTATACCATAACATATAATACCAGTGTAACGTTTTTGAGAAAAAAGAGGCTTAGCACCCAGTCGATCGATGATGAAAAAACTTTCGTTCAACTGGAAAACCACGAGTCTTCTTTCAGTGCCAACCAAATGGAGCAAAAGTCAAGGGTGAATCGGATCAATGAAGCCATCAACCAATTATCACCTGATGATGCGCAGATCATTTCCCTGTTTTACAAGGGAGACCAGTCGCTGGATGAGATCGGTAAGATCATGGGGATGGAAGCCAATACAGTTAAAGTGAGGCTTCACCGGGCAAGGCACCGGTTGAAAGATAAATTGGAGAAAGATTATAAAATGGAAGCTATTTAATCGTCGTAACTTAATTATAGAATATGTACACCCAAGAACAAATAGAGCAGTATATCTGGGATTATATCGATGGTTTAACCACCACTGATGAAAAACAGATGGTTGAGAAATTGTTGAAGACCGATCAGCAATGGATGACGGTGTATAATGAATGCCTGTTATTCAATGAAAAAATTGCCGGCGCTGACGTCATTGAACAGCCTTCCCTGAGGTTTACCAAGAACGTAATGGAAGAAGTGTCGAAATATAAAATTGCTCCTCCCGCTAAATCATATATCAATAAAAAGATCATCCACGGAATTGCTGCGTTTTTTGTTCTGTCCATCATAGGCTTCGTGGTTTACGGTATATCCCTGGTTGATTTGTCCGCAACCGGAACCATAAAAATGCCAGGTGCTGATATGAGTAAGCTGAAACTTGACTGGAGCAAATACCTCAACTCAACAGTGTTGAATATTTTTCTTTTGATGGATGTGGTGGTTGGACTTATGCTGCTCGACCGTTACCTGCGCCGCAAGAAAGAGACGCGCGTTCAGGCATAAACCTGTAAGCAACAAATTCCGTTATTGCTTTTTGCACGTTATCTTGCCGCATGATTACGATTGGACTGATTCGGGAAGAAAAAACGCCCTGCGATAATAGGGTAGCCCTCACGCCCGCTCAGTGCAAGTGGATCATCAAACAGGCTGCAGGTGTCAGTATCTGTGTTCAGACATCCCCCGACCGTTGTTTCTCTGACAGTGAATACATTTCTGCGGGAGTGGAAATAAGGGAAGATATGACGGCCTGTGATATCCTCCTCGGCATCAAAGAAGTTCCATACAACAAACTGATCCCCCGTAAAACATATCTCTATTTTTCACACACAAAAAAACTTCAACTTCATAACAGGCGCATGTTTCATGAAGTTCTTGACAAAGGCATCACACTTATTGATTACGAATGTCTCGAACACGAAGATGGAACAAGGATCATCGGTTTTGGCTTCTTCGCAGGAATAGTGGGTGCACACAATGGTATTATGGCTTATGGAAACAGGACAGGAAGTTTTTCGCTCGACAGGGTCTATAAAGTGAAAAGTTTCCGGGAATTAATTCATACTTATTTCGGACTTAAACTACCCAACGTAAAAGTGGCTGTAACGGGTTCCGGAAGGGTGGCTCATGGAGTGCTGGAAGTAATGAATCTCATGGGATTCCACGAAGTGGAGCCCGAAGAGTTTCTATCCAGGGAATTTACCTATCCGGTGTATGTGCAATTGAAAGGGGGAGACCTCTACCAGCACAAGGTAGCGCATAGGTATAGCCGTAATGACTTTCACCTTAATGCTGATCAGTATGAATCGATGTTCCTGCCTTTTGCACATTCCGCAGATATATTGATGAACGGTGTCTATTGGGATATAAGCGTCCCAAGACATTTTCGCGTTGAAGATATAAGGGACCCTCAATTCAGGTTGCAAACAATTGCTGACATTACAGATGATACTGCCGGATCTGTACCCCTTAACCTGGGGGATCAGACCATTGAAGACCCGGTGTATGGGGTCGACAAAATTTCGCTCCAGAAAACAGCGCCATACCTTTCTTCATCTATAGATATTATGGCTGTCGGGAATCTTCCCAACGAGTTGCCCAGGGATGCTTCCAGGTATTTTGGTGAGCAACTGATTAAATTCATTTTGCCTGACCTGCTTAAAGAAGGAAACGAAGTCATTGAAAAGGCTACGATTGTTAAAAACGGCAGACTTACACATTACTATGATTATATGCATAAATATGCTGGCTTGGAACCGTTGTGATTAAACCCTGGGAGCAGGAACAGATCCGTAATTAGTTTAAAAAAAATCACTCGAGCGCCGTCATAAATGGAGGTAGTAGTCTTTCAATAGGACTGAGAATTCATCACTATACTCTCCATCCGCATTCCTGATGATCAATTCCTGTTGCTTACATATTTCAGGTGCGGTCTTTTCAAACAGAAGAATAGAACGGAAGAATTCATGATTTACTGTATGCCGGATGTTCAATACTTCACAGCAATGCAAACCATACGCCATTCCTGTCTCCACCGCCTCATGAAGCCGGTAAAAAGGGAGGAGTATGCAAAATTTTCCGTCATCCATCAAAATGCCATCCACCACGTTAAATAATGATGATAAGTCAAGATGAGTGCTGTGTTTTGCCATATCTTTTTTGATCTCGCCTGCAGCAAGTTGTCCATCAAAAAAAGGTGGGTTTGAAACAATAATTTCATACTTGTCTTTAAAATGATTTGTACGCACGTCTCCGTTAATGGCTATACATTTCTCTGTAAAGGGACTTTTTGCAATGTTATATTCCAGTTGTGAAAAACAGGTTGGTTCTATTTCAATTCCATGAATTTCGGCAGAGGATTTTTGTGCCAACATTAGCATGAGTAAACCAGTGCCGGCACCTATGTCAAGTATCTTCTTTGCCGGTAGATATTTATTGGCTAACCAGGCACCGAGTATGCAGGAATCGGTGCTCACCCTGAGTGCACATTGCTCCTGGAAAATGGTGAACTGCCTGAAAGAAAAATAATTATTTGCCAATTATATATCAATAACAAATATAAATAGCGGTCATGTCTAACTGCTTTAAGAGCTACCATACAGCCCTTGCCTCCGGACTTACAGACAGGTCTGCAAACTCATTTGCAAGGTATTTATAGTGAGCCGTGATAGCGATCATAGCTGCATTGTCAGTACAATATTCAAATGATGGGATATACGTATTTGCTTTCAATGATAAGCCTAATTCTTCGAATGATTTCCGCAGTCCACTGTTCGCAGATACACCACCAGCCAAGGTTAATTCCTTTATACCAGTAGCCATAGCAGCCTTTCGAAATTTATTCAGCAGGATGGTATTGATGCGGTATTGTATCGACGCACATATATCATTTAGATTATGTTTCACGAAGTCCTTATCCGTCAATTTGTTTTGCTTAAGAAAATACATAATGGCCGTTTTCACCCCGCTAAAACTAAAATCATATCCATCAATCTGAGGTTCAGGAAATGAAAATTTCAGTGGATTTCCTTCTGTTGCATATTTGTCAATCAACGGACCGCCAGGGTAGGGAAGGCCCAGTAATTTTGCAGACTTATCGTAGGCTTCTCCGGCTGCGTCATCCCTGGTTTCCCCAAGTACAGTCAGCGATAGCGGGGAATCACATCGTACAATTTGCGTATGGCCGCCGCTAACGGTTAAGCATAAAAATGGAAATGCCGGTTTACGTTCACCAATGCAATTGGCCAACACGTGAGCGTGCATATGATGGACTGCGATGAGAGGAATGTCAAGAGCAAGTGACAACGACTTTGCAAAACCTGCTCCAACCAGGAGCGCGCCAATCAGTCCGGGTGATTGTGTGAATGCAATTGCATTGATGGATGAAATTGATAGTCCTGATACCTCAAGTGCGTTGCTAACAACAGGAACAATATGTTGCATATGTGCCCTGCTTGCCAGCTCCGGGACAACACCTCCATATTGTTCGTGAACTTTCTGGCTGGCAATAATATTGGAAAGTATTGTTCCATCAGAACATATAGCTACGCTGGTTTCGTCACAGGAAGTTTCAATGGCCAGAATATTTAACGGCATAGGCCGCTAAGGTAAGATGGTTGCGTGGTTATTTAGGGAGATTGCTGACGTGGTTTATCCTGATGCGGGGAGCGCCCTCGAATGTTCCTGCGTTATCATAGCAGACCCTGATTGATGATCCGGATGATAGCACAACTTCGTCATTGTCAATTACGGGGAAATATTTTTTGTGGTCAGATGTTTCTATATAGAGATAAAATCCCGACTCATCCTTCAATTCCTTAACTACACCTGTCAGGGATTGTTTGCAGGGTAAAGCTTCTTTTTCTTTAGAAAATAGAAATGCTGCTGAGGAAAACAGCAGTAGTAGAGAAGCGTATATAAGTTTCAACATAGGATTCTGTTTAGAATGTTATCGGTCCATATATTCTAAAACGCTAAGACGGGTTACTGGATATACTATTAAACGCAGGATTATGCCAAATATTGAATGCGGACGAAATATTGTACTGGCGGATGCGGAACAAACGGCAAACTGGCTGAGATGCTCCTGAGAACGGCTGTTGTATACTACCCCAACAAAAATAAACCACCTGATTTCCCAGGTGGTTTGTTATAAAATTATGATAATCAATTATTCAGTTATTTCGAGCGAATGGCCACAACGGGATCCATCTTGGCAGCCATTGAGGCAGGTATAATTCCAGCCAGAATGCCGATTAAGATACAAATGCCTACCGCAAGCGTTAAAATATTCATTGAAATAAACACTGGGAAACCAAAAGCTTGCGTCAGGCCAAAGGTCAGAAGAAATACCAGGAGTACTCCAATAGCCCCGCCAAGCAGGCAAATAAATGCGGATTCCAGTAGGAATTCTGCAAGGATGGTTCCTTTTTTGGCCCCAATAGCTTTTTTAAGGCCAATGATTGGCGTTCTTTCCCTCACCGTCACAAACATGATATTGGCAATGCTGAAAGCACCAACGATAAGGCTGAGCAGACCAATAAACCATCCACCCATTGTAACAGACCCAAAAAAGCCACTTACTGCTTTGCTGAAATCGCTCACAGAATTAAGTGAAAAATCGTCTTCCTGCCGTGGTCCGAGCCTCCTGAGGTTACGCATCACTCCTTTTAATTCATCACGCATCGCTTCAACGCTCATATTGTCCTGGCCCTGCACCATGATATTTGGCTGTGAGTATCTTTCTTCGAAGATCAACCTGTAATAAGGGTAAGTCATGATCAGGCTCTGGTCGAACTGCCATCCGCCGATCAGGCTTTTACCCTGTTTTTTAATCACACCAATGATCTTGGCCTTTTTAGTTTTTATCTTGACTTCCTGGCCAAGTGCGCGCTCGGGCTTCCCAAAAAGTTTCTCTGCATTCTCATATCCGATCACCGCATTACTTGTGCCTTGTTCCAGTTCCATCATCGAGAAATATCGACCCGCCATCATTTCAAAGGGTTGTATTTCTACAAATCCCTGTGTGATGCCATAAACACCTACATTGGTCAGCATTTCATTACCAAACTCTACGTTTGACTGGTTGTTAAGGGTGAAGCAGATATTTTTTACCACTGCTGATCTCGCTTTTAATTCTTTCATTTCATCGAACTTCGGCGAAGGGCGGTTTACATATTTCCACCAGGGATAGTCGGGGCCACCTGAATAGTCCCACTTATCGATGTAAATAGTATTGGATCCAAGGTCTTTAATGTCGTTTTGAACATTCTGTTCCAGGCTGTTTACGGTGGCCAGAACGCCAATGATGCAAAAAATTCCGAAAGTCACCCCCAACAAAGAAAGTGTAGTGCGGAGCTTGTTGTTTTTTAGTTCCAGAATGGCAAGCCTGAAACTACTGCCAAGGATCTCAATAAATTTTTTCATCGGGATAAAAATACGAAAAGGTCCATTACCATGGATCAACATTGGATAAACGGAGAAATTCTATGGTGGAGGCTATCCTTTATGGATGGCAGAAAAATTAATGCTGTAAGGGCCTTTTTTTGATCATTCCGCCTTTGGTGTCCCTGATCGAATGCATGACTACAAAGGCGTGTGGGTCAATGGCATCAATTTCAGTCTGTAACCTTGCGATCTCCAGCCTGGTTAGGACGGTAAAAAGTATTTGCTGGTCGTATTGTTTCATTCCGCCTTTTCCAAATCCTCCAGAGCCTTTATACATGGTTACTCCGCGGCCAAGGGACTCAACAATCATTCGCCGGATCTCTTCTGACTTAATGGAAATGATCGTCACACCGGTAAACTCCTCAATACCCTCAATGATAAAATCAACCGTTTTTGCTGCTGACAGGTAAGTGAGTATCGCGTATAAGGCGGTTTCAATACCCAGCAGGTATGCTGCAAAGGAAAAAATGATAATGTTTAAGACCAGGATTATATCACCAATTGTCATACTGGTTCTTCGACTTACATAAATGGCTAATATCTCTGTTCCATCAAGTACCCCGCCACCTCTGACTGCCAGGCCAATCCCCATGCCCAAAAAAAAGCCGCCAAATACAGAAATCAATAGTTTGTCGGACGTTATTACCGGATAAGGCAAAAAAGCCACAATTAATGCAAGCAGTAAAATGGCAAAACTTGTTTTGACCACAAAAGCCCTTCCAAATTGCGCATAGCCCAGTGCGATAAAAGGGATGTTGATGAGTACAATAATGATGGAAAGCGGTACTTGTGTAGTGGTATTGATCAACAGCGATATGCCCGTTGCACCGCCATCAACAAAGTGGTTGGGCAATAGAAAACCTTTTAATCCGAATCCTGCAGAAACCACTCCCAGTATCAATAAAAAGAGGTCCCTCAATCCGTGAGTCAGAAAAACCTTCAGTTGAAAGACCTGCTTGGCAAGCTGGTAATTGTTTTTACGATCACGCTCTATCGTCGATTTCCGCCTGGATCTCACGGCTTCTGCAATCACTGATCGTACTGGTGGTATCATATCCCAATTTCGTAAAAATCGTCCAAAGACCGAAACCATTACGCTCATTAACGTCAAAAGTTTACCTTTGCGCCCGCATGAAGTACGATAGTGAAATACAGAAAAGAAGGACATTTGCCATCATCTCTCACCCGGATGCAGGCAAAACAACATTGACAGAAAAATTCCTGTTGTTTGGTGGCGCCATACAAATCGCCGGAGCGGTAAAAAGCAATAAGATCAAAAAACATGCGACGAGTGACTTTATGGAGATTGAACGCCAGCGTGGTATCAGCGTCGCTACCAGCGTTATGTCGTTCCAGTACCGTAATAAGCTGATCAACCTGCTTGATACACCGGGTCACAAAGACTTTGCTGAAGATACGTATCGCACACTAACGGCAGTGGATAGTGTTATTCTTGTGGTCGACAGTGTAAAAGGTGTAGAAGAGCAAACACGGAAACTGATGGAGGTTTGCCGGATGAGGGACACCCCGGTGATCGTTTTTATCAACAAGCTTGACCGGGACGGAAAGCCGCCATTTGATTTGCTTGATGAGATTGAAAAAGAATTAAACATCCATCTTCATCCATTGAGCTGGCCCATCAATATGGGCAAAGAGTTCAAGGGAGTCTATAACCTCTATAATAAAAGCCTGCTGCTGTTCAATCCCAACCAAAAGGCAACGGAAGAAGACATACTTCCCCTGAAAGACCTCAATGATCCTATGCTGGAAAAAAAGGTTGGTGAAAAAGACGCCGCACAACTTCGCGAAGATGCAGAACTGATTGAAGGTGTATATGGAGACTTTGATCCCCAACCTTACCTCATAGGTAAAACTGCACCGGTATTTTTCGGTAGTGCCATTAACAATTTCGGAGTTAAGGAACTTCTTGACACCTTCATACAAATTGCTCCTGTGCCACGAAGCATGGAAACTACTGAAAGAGTGGTTAACGTGCAGGAAGATAAATTCAGTGGTTTCATTTTTAAGATACACGCCAACCTCGATCCCCGGCACCGCGACAGGATCGCGTTTCTACGGGTGTGCTCGGGAAGGTTTGAAAGGAACAGGTTTTTTCATCACGTAAGGCTTGATAAAGACGTTCGGTTCAGTAACCCGTATAGTTTTATGGCCCGCGAAAAAGACGTTATTGAAGAAGCTTTTCCGGGGGATGTGGTCGGACTTTTTGATACCGGAAACTTTAAGATCGGGGATACACTAACAGAAGGTGAGGAATTTTTCTTCACCGGTATTCCCTCTTTTTCGCCGGAAATCTTTAAGGAAGTGGTGAATAAGGATCCGATGAAAACAAAGCAATTGGAAAAAGGTTTATTGCAGCTCACTGATGAAGGTGTTGCCCAGTTGTTCACTCAGGTGAATGGTAATCGTAAGATCATTGGCTGTGTGGGTGAACTGCAGTTCGAAGTAATTCAATACCGGCTGCTACAGGAATATAGTGCCTCTGTCCAGTTTAACGCATTACCTTATTATAAAGCATGCTGGATCACCTCTGACGATAAAAAGAAACTGGAAGATTTTATCCGTTTTAAAACCACCAACGTGGTAACTGATAAGGACGGCCACCTGGTTTATCTGGCACAAAGTGAATGGTTCCTCAATACAGAAATCTCAAACAATCCGGAGATACAGTTTCATTTTAGTTCGGAGATACACAAGTGATTTACGAATTATCGGATTGGCGAATTAGCGGATTTGTAGAAACGATAACGATTCGGTTGATAATTATTTCGCTAATTCGCCAATCCACCAATTCGTCAATCCGCTAATCCGCTAATCCGTTAATGCTGTATTCAACTCTTTAGTGCAATTTTCGACAAAAATGGCAGAGTAAACTAAAAAGTCCTCTGCCATTAACCAAGTAGTGCCACTTTTGGATTACTATGTCAAAAAATTACACTCATCTTGATCTGGAGCAAAGATACCAGATTGAAGCTTTATGGAAACTCGGTACGAAGCAAAAAGAGATTGC
>JANMMA010000231.1:0-4487 GCA_031372815.1 Sphingobacteriales bacterium | reverse complement strand
AGATAAAGTTGGGTTATACATTCCGGGTGGAACAGCACCCCTTTTTTCAACCATTCTTATGCTTGGTATTCCTGCTGCCATAGCAGGATGTAAGGAAATTATACTATGCTCACCCCCGGGGAAAAATGGTAAACTGGATCCCGCCATACTGTTCACCGCAAACCTGGTGGGCGTTCACCGGATCTTTGCGCTTGGCGGCGTGCAGGCGATAGCTGCGATGGCTTATGGTACACAAACCATTCCGAGGGTGTATAAAATATTCGGTCCGGGTAACCAATATGTTACCGCGGCTAAACAACTGGTGCAACAGGATGGTGTGGCTATTGATATGCCAGCCGGACCAAGTGAAGTTTGTGTACTTGCTGACGAAACATCGCGTCCTGCTTTTGTGGCGGCGGATCTTTTGTCGCAGGCCGAACACGGTGTAGATTCACAGGTGTTGCTGGTATCGGTTTCAACAACAATGGTCGATAAAGTGCTCGCGGAGATAAGTCTTCAATTGCAAAAATTACCCAGAAGAGAGATAGCTGAAAAAGCTTTGTCACAGAGTAGGGCAATCGTTTTTGACAGGATGGACGATGCGATTGACCTGGTCAATGAATATGCTGCTGAGCACCTTATCATAGCCTCTGATCATGCAGACAAATTTTCTTCATTGATCACCAATGCCGGCTCCGTTTTTCTTGGTCACTACACCCCGGAAAGTGTGGGCGATTATGCCAGTGGCACCAACCATACGCTTCCCACCAATGGATACGCAAGAGCTTATAGCGGTGTTAGCGTGGACAGTTTTGTAAAAAAAGTCACCTTTCAACAGTTGACTGCTGATGGTTTGAAGTTGATTATGCCTGCAGTAACTACCATGGCAGAACATGAAGGACTTATGGCTCACGCTGAAGCGGTGAGGATAAGGTTTTAAAAATAAAAAAATCAAGAAAATTTTCAGCTATGCCTTTCGACCTTAATGCGATCAACCGGCCCAATATCAGAAACCTGGTGCCTTATTCATCTGCCAGGGATGAATTTAAAGGGGAGGCCAGTATATTTCTTGATGCCAATGAGAACAGCCTCGGGTCCCCTCTAACGAGGTGGTATAACCGATATCCCGACCCATTACAGATGAAAGTGAAAGAAAAACTATCATCTATAAAAGGAATTGCCGTTCCCGGCATTTTCCTGGGAAACGGGAGCGATGAGGCCATTGATATAATATTTCGCGCCTTTTGTGAACCTGGAATGGATAATGTTATTATTTGTCCGCCTACCTACGGCATGTATGAAGTATCTGCCAACATTAATAATGTATTCATTAAAAAAATCACCCTTACCGAGGCCTTTCAACTTGACCTTGAGGCTATTGAAGAAGCCATCGACATAAACACAAAATTGATATGGCTTTGTTCACCCAATAATCCAACCGGTAACTCCCTGGACCGGACTGATATAGAGATTATACTCAACAACTTTGACGGTATTGTGGTGATCGATGAGGCTTATATAAACTTTTCTAAGCAACGATCTTTTATACCCGACCTGCCCGACTATCCAAATCTTGTTATCCTTCAAACACTAAGCAAAGCATGGGGTCTTGCTGCACTAAGAATCGGTATGGCCTTTGCTAATCCCGGAATCATAAATATTATGAACAGGATCAAGCCGCCTTATAACATCAGTCAGGCTGCCCAGGAGCTGGCTTTGGAAGCGCTTGATCATGTTGAGGAGGTGAACAATATGATCAGGATACTCGTTGAGGAGCGGGGAAAACTGTCCGCCGCATTAGAACAATTACCTATCGTTGAAAAAGTATATCCGACGGATGCCAATTTCTTGCTCGTAAAAACACCGGAGGCATCACGTTTGTATGCGTATCTGGCTGAAAAAGGAATCGTGGTTAGAAACCGGAGCAATGTCGCATTGTGCGAAAATTGCCTGCGGATCACGGTCGGGACGCCTTCTGAAAATATGGCTGTCCTAAAACAGATAGAACTCTATATAAACACGTAATTTCATGGTTCAAATTCAAGCAAAGATGATGAATGTATTGTTGCTTTTTACGTTATTTCTTAATACCGAAAGTTGCTTTTCAACCGACACGACAGACTACCATACAGGTTCCCCTGCCGCGTCAACCATAACCCTTCCTGCCGGTTTTTCGTCCACTGTTTTTTATGAGAACCTCGGCCGTGCGCGTCACCTTGCGGTGGAAGCTAACGGAGATGTATACGTGAAATTGGAACGTTTAAAAGATGGTAAGGGTATTTACAAGCTTACCGATACCAATAAAGACGGCGTGGCAGATAGATCCGTCGGATTTGGAGATTATACAGGTACCGGTATGGCCATCAAAAATGGGTATCTCTATGCTTCATCAGATGAAGGTGTTTTTCGGTATAGCTTGAAGACCGACATAAATGCGGAGACACAACCTGAAAAGATAGTTATAGGATTATGGAACCGTCGTCAGCATGCTGCAAAGTCAATTACATTGGATGATGCGGGAAATTTATACGTTAACATAGGTGCACCCTCGAATGTATGCCAGGTGGAAGACCGTAAAAATGCTTCGCCGGGTCGCACCCCCTGTCCCATACTAGATAGCGCAGGTGGTATCTGGCAATTCAAAGCTGATCAGCAGAACCAGTCGTACCCGCAGGGATCACGTTATGCCACCGGACTCCGGAATGTAGTTGGACTGGATTGGAACGCTTCGGCCAATGACTTATATGCCATGCAGCATGGACGCGATATGCTTTTTCAATCCTATCCTGCATTATTCAATCAGCAGGAAGGTGCTGAAAATCCTGCAGAAGAGATGTTTCGTTTGAAAAAAGGCGCTGACGCGGGATGGCCTTATTGTTATTTCGACAATGGCAAAAAACAGAAATTGATGAATCCGGAGTATGGAGGAGATCGCAATACACCAGGTGTTTGTCCGGGTAAAACACCATCTATTGTCCAGTTTCCCGGCCACCTTGCCCCTAATGCATTATTATTTTATACGGGAACAATGTTTCCTGAAAAATATCGAAACGGCGCATTTATCGCGTTTCATGGATCCTGGAACCGTTCACCTGAACCACAGGAAGGATATTATGTAGTATTCGTGCCATTTAAAGATGGAATGCCCAGTGGCAAATGGGAAGTATTTGCCGATAACTTTGCCGGACCCGGTAAAGCACAGGGTAAGGCCGACTTTAGGCCAACTGGCCTGGCGCAAGGACCCGATGGTGCATTATACGTTTCTGATGACCAAAAGGGCAACATCTGGAAAATAACTTATAGCGGAAAATAATGATGAAATTTATCTGTATCCTCCTGGCAGGTATAGTTACCTGTATGGGTATCACCGGTTTTTTTAGCGATCCCGTGCCACAGCAGCCATCTCCTGCAGCATCTATTGCCAGGGGAAAAAATGTGTATGAAACCTATTGCCTGGCTTGTCACCAGGCTGATGGATCGGGTGTACAACGACTCAATCCACCACTGATCAAAACGAGTTTTGTATTGGGCGATAAAAAAACCCTGATCGGCATTGTGCTCAATGGACTAGACCAGGAAATTGAGATCGATGGCGAAGTTTACAATAACGTCATGGCTTCACATGATTTCCTGAAAGATCAGGAAATTGCCGATGTACTTACCTATGTAAGAAATAGTTTTGGTAATAAAGCTTCCGCGGTTTTGCCGGAAGAAGTGACAAAACAGCGAGCAGTCAATAAAAAATAAAACCGACCAACAGCCATTCTTTGTCCAGTTAGATCAAGCCATATGAAAAGAGTATTATTTATTGACCGTGACGGCACTATTATCAATGAAGCGCCCCCGAGTTACCAGATTGATAATTTTGACAAGCTTTCATTTTACCCCGAAGTTTTTACCTACCTGGGCAGGATAGCTGCAGAACTGGACTATGAACTTGTGATGGTAACCAACCAGGACGGGCTTGGAACAGAGATGTATGCCGAGGCGGACTTCAATATGATACACCAGTTTGTAATGACCACTTTTGCTACAGAGGGAATTGTTTTTTCCGCTGAATATATTGACCGGAGTTTCCCACACGAACACCTGCTAACGCGAAAGCCATCTACAGGTATGCTTACACGTTACATCAATAATTCCGACTATGACCTGGCTAACTCTTATGTGATCGGTGACAGGATTACGGATGTAGAACTGGCAAAAAATTTGGGTTGCAAAGCGATCTGGTTGAATATCAATCCTGAATTAGGTCTGCATGAAATCAGGAATAAGGTTGACGAACTCCGGCCGGTAATGGCGTTGGAAACCAAAGACTGGAGCGAGATTTACAGTTACTTAAAACTGGGTATGAGGTCGGTTCATCATATACGCAAAACCAATGAGACCCAGATCACCGTGGACATAAATTTTGACGGGAAGGGGATTTCAGATATACAAACCGGCCTTGGTTTTTTTGACCATATGCTCGACCAGGTTGCGCGACATGGAAAAATGGACCTTACCAT
>JANMMA010000230.1:0-3292 GCA_031372815.1 Sphingobacteriales bacterium | reverse complement strand
TTGAATGGAACCCTACCTTGTTTCCTTCTGTGTCGATAAAAAGTGCAATAAAGCCCCTGTTGTCACCAATAGCAGTTTTCGGCAGAATAACTGTTCCACCGGCACTTTCTACTCTGCCTAATGGAACTGAAAGGTCATTTCTGCCATCTAAGTAAACAGTTGTGCCGGTCATTGTAGGAACAAAGTTTTCGCCACAAGCAATTGCTCCGCCAAATCCGCCATTTTGTGGATCAGACGGTAAATATGCATATTGCATATCAGGATTAGGGTCGTCATGAATTTGAGCATCTAAAACTTTTGCATAAAAAGTCTTTGCTCTTTCGAAATCTGTAGCGGGTATTTCAAACCAATTTAGAGAGTTTACCATGTTTATTAAAATTTATATGAGTGTTTATTAAAGATTGTTTTTATTTTTTAGTTGTTAAGGAATTAGCACAATTTTACCTATTGTTTTCCTGTTTTCCATTTGTCTGTGTGCTTCGGCAGCGTCTTTTAAAGGGAATGTTTGCCCGATGTGAACTTTTAGTTTTCCTGTTGCAGCTTGCGAAAACAAATATTGGTAAGCTTCCTGCATTAAATCTGGTTTTCCAAAATAACTTGCTAATCCAAAACCCTGTAAAATGAGGTTGTCATTTATAAGTGTGAAGGCATCAATTGATGTAGATCCACCACTTGCATTTCCAAAGTTTATCAGCCTACCAAAGGGCGCAAGGCAACTAAAGCTATCTCGCAAAATTTCGCCTCCTGTACCATCTAAAATTAAATCAACACCTTTTCCTCCTGTAGCGTCCTTTACTTTTTGAACCCAGTCAGATTCTGTATAATTTATTAATTCATCTGCACCCAACGATTTGGCAACAGCAAGTTTTTCAACATTACTTGCGGTTGCAATTATTTTACCTGCTCCCATTTGCTTTGCAATTTGAACTAGTAAAGTACCCACACCACCAGCTGCTGAATGTATTAGAACAGTTTGTCCAGATTGTAATTTCGCTCCGTCTTTCAACATCAGGTATGCGGTAAGGCCTTGAACTTGCAATGCCAAAGATTCTTGGGCAGAGATAGTAGGCGGAATAACTGCTGCCAAATAAGAGGGTGTAACAGCACATTGAGCATATCCTCCGCCACCAAGAAGCATAGTAACTACAAGATCTCCTAACGAAATATTTTCGACACCTTTTCCAAGCTTGGTAACTATTCCTGCCACTTCATAACCGGGTAAATAAGGTAAAGAGGTGGGGACTACATTTTTATTTTGTCTTTGCAAGCTGTCAGCAAAATTCACCCCTGATGCTTCTACTTTAATTACAATTTGCCCATCGCCTGCAGAAGGCATTTGTACATCATGTAAGATCAACTTTTCAGGAACTCCAAATTCATTTACTATTATCTGCTTCATTGGTTTCATTCTTGACATATTCATTAGGTTTATTTAATTTTGTAGTGCAAACTTGCAGAGTTAGAATAAATAAAACAAGTAGGACATTTAAAATGTGCAAGTATGAAAAATAATACCAATGTTGATAATCAAGAAGATAAAACAGAAAAAAAATTTGTTTTTGATGAAAATTCTTGTCCAGTAACTGCCACGATGCAAGTTTTGGGTGGGAAATGGAAAGCAATTTTAATTAATGCTATCTATCTTACCTCTCCTGCAAGGTTTGGAGAATTGAAACGAAGTGTAAAAGGGATTACTCAATCAATGCTCACTTCACAACTTCGTGAACTGGAAAATGATGGGATCATTAGCAGGAAAATTTATGCTGAAATCCCCCCAAGAGTAGAATACACACTAACCGAATTTGGATTGACACTTTCGCCTATACTTCAAAGTATGGCGGAGTGGGGAAAAGAGTATAGATTTAAGAAGCAAATGGTATGAAGCACTAAAGTTTAAGTCCCTAAGCGTACTTTCAGGTTCGATAATCCGTTGTCGCAATGTTTGTTAGCAAAATAATTGCTTTTGCAGTTTTTACTGTAGGTATTGGGTGCGGTTGGGCAAAATTAAATGTGGTGTTTTTGTGTCGGGCAGTGGGTTGGCAAAACACCTCTTTTAATTTTGCGTAGCGTTGGCATTTTGTCAACTGTTTTTCTGTCGTCTTGATGTCTGTTGTGTCGTCTGCTACGCTTGCACCTAACGACTGGGCTTGTCGCAGGACGGGCTAACCTTGAAGTGGGCTGCCGTAAATTGGCTTAACTTTTCCCGGAAGTCAATTTACGGCAGACCAGGCATATCAACAACTCAACAATTCCACGAAGCCCGTATTGTGACAAGCCTATGTTGTATGCTGTGCAACTGCTTCTATAAATCCTCTGGTGCAAGAGTTGGTGACATTCTACTAGCATCATAGTTATCAGCAATTTCGTACCGATAAATTTGATCACTGATTTCGGGAGGAGGGAAAGCCAAAACTATGTCAGCCTGAATTAAGTTGAAGGTAGAGTCATACCCCTTGAAGAGTGGTATCGTTATTAAAAGTCGATCGAAATTATTACTAGGGTCATACTTAATTATCCATTTATCTTTAGATGGTATGCCAAATTTTGCGATGAATTTGAAAGCTTTATTTACATTAAAATCTCTAAATTCTTTATTATTTATATTAAAATCCGCCTCATGATAAGTAAAATCCAAAATTTTCTCTGGTTCATTATTTTTTAAGCAAGAAATGAATTTTTCTGCTGTTTTAAGCCTTGTCTCAACAAAATTGTTAGGACTTTTACAAGAAAGAATAAGAGTTAAAACTAACAAAGTCGTCATTTTCTTTCGCATAATAATGATGGTTCTTTTGCATAGCATACAACGTACAGGGCTTGCCGCAGCACGGGCTAACCTAAAAGTGGGCTGCCGTAAATTGGCTTACCTTCTTCCTTTAAGCCAATTTACGGCAGACCGGGCATATCAGCAAGTGAACTATTCCGGAGGCCCGTGTTGTGGCAAGCCTATGTTGCCTGCAGGCTTATAATTCAGTTAAATAATTTTTCAATAATTGAGATCGCTGTTTTTAGTCTCTCATTCCAGTCCCCTTTTACAAGTTCATACTTGATATTCTGGGATTCCAGTTGATTTTTATGAAATAAATTTAGTTCGTCTCTTTTAATTTTATCTAGTCTTGTACCATCTTGAATATATGGTGCGTCATTGTCAAGATGTCTTGTCCTGAAATGGCTTTACACTCCAATTTTTCAGGATGGAAAAAAAAGAACCAAAATGGAGAAAAAATCCCCTCAGCAAGGATCCCCACAAAAGGAGGTCAGAATCAGAGATGCTGAAAATTGTTACGGAAATCAA
>JANMMA010000174.1:0-4427 GCA_031372815.1 Sphingobacteriales bacterium | reverse complement strand
GTTCTATCTAAGGGGAATGGAGTGATGGTAAATATATTGATATTACCGTAATTTCAAAACAATTACAATGTTTCCTGATGTAACTGGAGATACACCTATCGTTGAGATCCTGCAATTAAAGAAAAAAAATTACATATTCCTGGTTGAGGCAGATGTATCTGAACACCACTTATATCACCCAGGATACTCGCAATATTGGCAGGCTTAATAGTATTTTCTTCTTCCATTTCTTCCCGACCCAACACTTCCACTTTCAAAGGAGAGTTTTCTATACATTGGTTGTTGCGGGTTGAAGAAATAATGGTGATCTCTTCCATTTTTTTTCCTTCCTGATATAGTGCAACAGTGATGGTGCTGAGCGGAAGGGTAACATCAAATTCTGCTTCATGAAAACCTACCGTTGTAATGATGAAGTGATGACTGCCTACTGAAAGAGAAAAACTTGCAACGCCGAGGTTATCTGTTACCTTCATGACAGTATTGTCGACTTTAACGGTAGCAGTCGCTATCGGAGTTTTGGATATGCTGTCAATAACGGTCAGTTTAATTAACGACTGTCCCTGGACCAGTGCAGAAATTAAGAAAGCAATTAAATGGAGTGCTACAATTCTCATTGGAGTCTGGTAAAATTAGAAGTTTCCAATCCCCTTCTCCAAAATAGTTGCGAAATCTATGTGAAGCTTAGAAAATGAGTAATTTAATAAGGTCATATAATTACATTACTACTATGAAGGTTCTTATTTTTATCCTTTCCGGCATCACCTCTGTCTTTTCCATTGCGCAACAGACTCACGAATACAAAGTTGCCGCTACTTATCACATTGCATCTCCCGGCGGATGGGATTACCTGGTGGTTCATAAAGGCAAATTATATGTCTCTCATAGCTCGCAGGTTAATATCCTGAATGTTGCTTCCGGAGATTCGCTGGGCGTTATCCCTAATACACAAGGTGTTCATGGCATTACCTTTGACGAGGCCGGAAGGGGTTTCACAAGCAATGGGAGAAGCAACGACGTGACTGTGTTTGATGTGCAAACATCTGCCATCAAAGGGCAGATTGCAACAGGTGAAAATCCTGATGCAATTATATACGATCCCTTTACGAAATATGTCATAACGTGTAATGGGCGAAGCAAAAATCTGTCTATTATTGACCCCGGAAAAACTGCTGTAGTGTCAACCATTGATGTTGGTGGTAAACCCGAAACGGCCGTTAGTGATGGGAAAGGCCGATTGTTTGTAAACATCGAAGACAAGAATGAAATTGTGGA
Organism: Sphingobacteriales bacterium; assembly: GCA_031372815.1. Lineage (GTDB taxonomy): Bacteria > Bacteroidota > Bacteroidia > Chitinophagales > Chitinophagaceae > Pollutibacter. The sequence goes on along the minus strand of JANMMA010000174.1, from coordinate 3,155 downwards.
GGTGGATTTAAAAAAAGCTATAGTCATCAATCGTTGGTCACTCGATGGTGCAGAAAGTCCGACCGGATTAGCGTATGATAAGTTGACCAATAGGTTATTTGCCGGCTGCGATAAACAATTGGTAGTAATGGATGCAGCAAATGGAAAACTGATAACAAAACTTCCCATTGGTGAGGGGTGTGATGGTGTGGCTTTTTACCCTAAGGAAAAAATCATTTTTACGTCCAATGGCAGGGATGGAACAATTACAGCAATTAAAGAAGAAGGTCCGGAAAAGTTTTCTGTGCTTGGAAATTATGTTACCAAGCGCGGCGGACGAACCATTGCCATTGACACTGAAACCGGCACCCTTTATATACCCACTGCAGATTTTGAGCCTGGTGAAATGGTGAAGGGCAGGCCGAAAGTAGTGCCAGGGAGCTTTCAGGTATTGGTCATCAGGTAATACATTGTTATAGATATTTAAATAACCATCATGAGTTGGGAAGAGGCATTGGTAGAAATAAAAAAAAGTATAACTAAGGGGTTGAAGTTAGACAAAGCTTCAAATTATGGCAGGCCGGTGATGGACATTCCCCCATTTGCATGCACCACATATGATTTCAAAGGAGAAGAGGGATATAAGGTTAGAATCGGATCAGATAGTTATATTGAAATTCCCATTTCAATGCTACGGAACTGTTACCTGACAGCGATAGAAAACGGAAACGTATATAATACCAGTATCATGTATAGCCTTTACGCCGCGCCGGTTGCACAGCATGGTGGCTATGTTCACGTTGTAGGTAGAATATTTGAAATAGCAGGCTTGGCAAATAGAATCAAGGGCGGGTATAGTCTTATTTAAAGTTGAAAGACATTACCTCATTCCAATATCGCATCACCGCATTATCCAATTACCACATTAAAAAATATGCAACCTGGTTATTCATTGACGGGGTAACGGCAGCAGCCATTGGGGCTATTATAGGAGCAGTCTTCGTTTTGGGCCGACGGCAAATGTCAGATATTGGTTCAGTACTCATAGCATTGACCACGATAATTAGCCTGGTGAAATACAAAAAAGTTTCCAGAACCATTTATCATTCTGATTGCTGCCATCATCGGGTATCTTATTAAATTGACCTACTAGGCAATAATCTCAATGTTGCTCATGTTATCGAACGCTGAAAAATTGGTTCAGCAGCGACTAATTACATGATGCGTTAACCAATTTTTATATTTTTTAGCGACTTGGACGCTATGTAGTGCTAAATCCTAAATTGACATTTTCTTTCTATATTTTTATATGCCAGTCACCGAAAACTTAATAAAGCTATATGAAGAATACAGTTATTTTATTACTCTGTTTACTAACGATGCAATATTCAATGAGTCAAAATGTCCAGGGATTTTACCGGATGGCTGATTCGTTATACACTGCAAAAGATTATGGGGGTGCAGCAAGGGCTTATAATGCAGGAATTAAAATTCAGGGTGCTTTCATGGATGTAAACAGGTATTTATCTGCATCTTCTTCCTGGGCACTGGCAAATGAACATGATAGTGCATTCTTTTTACTTGATAGAATGTCCCAGTTCGAGAAACTTGTAACGAGTGATGTCCGAAATCTTGAGAACTCAAAAGAACTTTCTGTATTGCATACAGATAAACGTTGGAAAGGTATTTTGGCAAACATTAAAAAACGGGCGGCGGCCAATACATATCAGCAGAATGAATTAGTTTATGGGAGAAAGGATGGATTGGCTCTAATGATGGCACAATTAAAGCCGAAGGTTAAACCGAACGGCAGAGCGATCATCAGGGTATTAGCGGGAAGCTGGTACTCATCTTTTTCCTGGGTGGAGAGAAGTGTTTACTATACGAGAAAATACCTTGACAGGGGATACACAGTATTCATGGTAGTTTTAGGCTCCCAACCCAGATATGCCATTCCGGACCAGGTGGCAGATTTGAAAAGGGCAGTCAGGTATATCCGATACAATTCCGGGCAATTGGGTATTGATCCGGAACGCATAGGTATAGAAGGCGGTTCAGCGGCCGGGCATCTCTCACTAATTATTGCAACAGCAGATGAAAAAACTGATAGTAATGCTGCTGACCCTATTGATAAAGTCTCCTCCCGTGTTCAGGCAGTGGCTGCATTATTTCCGCCTACAGATTTTTTTAACTGGGGCGCTAGTGGGCTTGCTATGATAAATGTAAAGGAGGCGCTGTTGCAAAACAGGGTTTACGGTGCATTTGATTTTACGGCCTGGAATAATTCAACGTCTACCTATGATAGAATCACTGATTCCAATGCCAGAAATAAAATTGGCAGGGAAATATCTCCCATTTATGCTGTTTCATCAGATGATCCGCCAGTATTTATTATTCACGGAGATTCGGACAGAACGGTTCCATTACAGCAATCAGAAATATTTATCGCCAGGTTAAAAGAAGTTGGTGTCATGAATAATTTTATTATAAAGAAGGGAGGAAAGCATAGTGAGGATGACATGTCACCTGAGACTTCACAATTTGCAGATTGGTTTGATAAGCATTTGAAATAAATAACTATGTGGAACACAGATACATTATGGTTTGAAATTACCATAGTGACATTATTCTTTCTCCTGGGAAATGTTTTTTAGGGCACTTTGAAGAGCAAAGCCCAAAATGGAGAAAAGTAGTCAAATACCTGGTTACGCTGGCTGTAATTTTGTTGTTATCGGTTTACTTCGGCAGAACGATTGCGTTAGGTATGCTGGGTTTAGCTGTACTCCCGGTAATATATGTCCATGGGGTTTTATTGCCAAGAAAAGGGATTAACGGGTGGACGGGCGAACCCAAATCGAGATATTATGATTTCCGGGGATGGGACAAAAACATTTTCAAGGAGCCAGAAAATAAATAACTACATAAGCCATTTACTATAGATTTATTGATTGCACACTATTCCGATTTGAACAGATCACATCACCACATTATCCAATTAACACATTAAAAAACCTCCGCGGAACGGAGGTTTTTTTGTGGACCCTGAAGGACTTGAACCTTCGACGCTCTGATTATGAGCAATAAAAATTAATAATATATAATTATATATTATTAAATACAGTAATATCTTGTATATAATGACTATGCTGACTCCTGCCCGGGACTGCTGCCCAATA
>JANMMA010000124.1:0-5519 GCA_031372815.1 Sphingobacteriales bacterium | reverse complement strand
CAAGGATGAATTCTTCGAAAATTACGTGAATGGTAAGTTATTGCGCAGATGAGCGGTCGAAAAAAGCCTTATTATAAAACTATTTTATGGCTTGGCATTCATTTTCTTCAATCGTGCAACAGTTTGTTTTACCACCATTGCATTTGTCGTGGGTGTATAGTTAAATGCATTGGTGAATTTTGAACTGTTAAAATAATAGTCCCTGTCATACTGATAACGCATTTCATACATCTCATTCAATACGGGAACAAAAATGCCGAGTGCTTTTAATAGCCAGCCTGGCAGGACCTGGTATTTATTGCTGGTGTTCATTTCTGTTGCGAACAGGTTTATCCATTCTTCGCCGGTGATTTTTTACCGATTTACCTGTACTGTTTTATTTATTTATGTTTTAAATTTTAATCTCTATGCTATCGCTCTGGCATAGCCTACGTTTTCCCGGTACATTTGAGGTGATACCTCTGCATTTACTTTAAAGAAACGGCTGAAATAATATTCATCTTCGTAACCTAACTCGTAAGCAATTTCTTTTACCGTTTTATCAGTAAGGTATAATTCCCGCTTGGCTTCTATGATGATGCGCTCGTTGATGAGGCTGCTCAGGGTTTTGTGGAAATGTGATTTGGTGATCTTGGCCAATGCCTTTGGTGTGATGTACAACAGCTCTGCATAATCAGCAGGAGAATGCTTGCTTTTGAAATGTTCTTCAATGGCATCTTTCAGTTTTTGCAGGATAAAAGGTTCTTTTTGATCCTTTAATATCTCCGCGGCCTCAGGTTGTTGCTGTGTTTTTAAACGGGCTGCCGTAATGAGATAGATCTTGAGATAGGAAACAAGTAATTCATATTGCGCGAGGTCGGCATTCTGCATCTCTGTTTTTATTTGCTCATTCAGCATACGGAAGGTGGCAGCAGATGGTTCATCCACTTTTACAAAGGGCGGATTGTAAATATTGTTATATAGCACGCCATTGCAGGAAACTTCTTTGTGATGTTTGAAGATGCAAAAAAATTCGGAATGAAAATAAATTGCAGTTCCTTTAACAGCCTGATCCGTAGTAATCATATAGGGCTGATAAGGAGAAAAGGCAAATAGCGTATTGGCTTTAAAATCGTATTCTGCAAAATCAGCTTTTAGTTTTCCAGTGCCTTCCTGTACCCAAATCAACGAAAAATAATTATTCCGCTGAATATGATCGAAATGGCTGTTGTCCTGAAACGAAAATAATTTAAAGGCCAGGTTCCCGTTTTGTGGATTAACGAGTGTAAATGCAGATTGATTCATCATAAAAGGTCCTTTTATTAATCATTATTTAAAGTAATTGAAATAAATCAGGCACGCCAATATAGCGATTGGCTGTAAATCCTTCGGCATAAGCAGCATTGATTGGCCTTCCATAAATGCTGTTCATACTTTTTATCTGGCCCAGGAGCCCAAGAATGGAATTTGCCGAACGGTTCCATAACTGCCCATTTCCCCTGCTGTTAAATCGACAAAAAACACCTTTTTACCCATAGCCATATGCTTGAGCAGCGTACCGGCAGCAGCACATTCTACATTATCGGGATGTGCACCAATTGCCAGGATATCAATTTTTATGCTGCATCATATATACTTTTTGAAAATCACGGTAGCTATATGTCCGCCAAACCCAAATGTATTGCTCATGGCATAATTAATTTCCCTGGCCTGGGCTTTCCCCAAGGTTAAATTGAATTTATTATTCCATTCTGGCTCCACATCATCTGTGTTAATGGTAGGAGGAACCGTGTTTTCCAGGATGGCCTTGATGGTAATAATAGCTTCAATGGCACCGGCTGCTCCCAATAAATGTCCGGTCATTGATTTTGTTCCGCTGATATTTACATTTTTGTTGTTACCGAACACCCGGGCAATGGCTTTCAATTCACTTTCATCACCTAATAGGGTGGAAGTAGCATGGGCATTGATGTAATCAATTTTGATTGCATCAATCTCTGCATCATCAAGCGCATCCATCATGCCAAGATAAGCACCTTCACCCTCAGGGTGCGTACCGGTTAAATGATAGGCATCAGCAGCCATCCCGCCCCCAACAATCTCTGCAAGTATAGCAGCGCCTCTTGACAATGCTGAATCCAGGCTTTCAACAATCAACGCACCCGCCCCTTCACCGATTACAAATCCATCTCTCTTTAGATCAAAAGGCCGGGAAGCCTGTTGCGGATTTTCATTATTTATGGATAATGCCTTGGATGCATTGAATCCACCCACACCGCTTTCATTGATGGGAGCTTCCGAACCTCCGGCAATAATAAGATCAGCTTTGCCCAACCGGATATAAGTAAAGGCATCTATAATAGCATTAGTGGAAGAAGCACAGGCAGAGATAGTAGAAAAATTTAATCCTCTTAAGCCGTGCCTGATGGAGATGACGCCGGATGGAATATCAGCAATTATTTTCGGAATAAAATACGGATTGAATCTTGGGATCTTATTGCCTTTGAAAAAATCTTCCAGCTGATCCTGGAAGGTGGAAATACCTCCATTACCCGAACCCCAGATCACCCCAATCCTGTTTTTATTCAGTTGGTTAAAATCGAGTCCGGCATGTTGAATGGCTTCTTCTGTAGCAGCCACCGCATACTGTGTAAACAGATCGTATTTTCGTACTTCGTTCTTTTGAAAATAAGCAGCTGCATTAAAATTTTTAACTTCAGCGGCAAATTTTGTTTTGAAATGGGTAGTATCAAACCGGGTAATAAAATCAACGCCACTTTTTCCTGATGCAACCTGCTTCCAGAATTCATTTACCGAGTTTCCCAATGGGGTAATAGAGCCCATGCCGGTGATGACAACACGCTTCAATTTTTTATTCATCGTTTCTTTTCTTTTTTTCCTCTCGGTCGATCACTGATCCAATAACCGCCTGTGGTAATTGATCTGCCCGAGATGATAGGTTAAGTGTGAAGCCAAATGAACCAGGAAGTATTCAGTGGTCATGGGCTCTTTAAAAACAAGTAATGGGTATTCACTGTTCATTTGTTCGTCGGTGACTGTTTCAAGTACTTTACTTACCACAACAATAGTGTCATCAATTTTTTCAAGCATTTCTTCCCTGGGAACATTTTTTAGTGAAAATTCCTGGTCCCTGTTACATACGTAACCCGTTTTCCCCAATTCCGTTCCGATAAATGCATTGATGTTGCCAACTAAATGCAGGCAGAGATTACCGGCGGAATTTGCAATTGCTTTTTCTGTGATCCAGATATTCGCCTCATTCTGGTACGATTCCATTTCTTTTTTGAGCTTTGTCAGGTCCCTTGTGAACAAAGCAATTAATGTTTGTGTCAGCATATTTTGTATGATTTTTCTTCTTGCATTTCATGTTAACGAAACAAGCCGCCACTGGTCCATGTCTCAAATATCCTTTAATTTAATTTTCAGCGCTTCTACTTCAGCTTCAAGCTTTGCAATATGGTTCCGTTGCCCCTCGAATGCTACATTAATGTCGGCAATCGTATAGCGTGGCGTTATGTGCTGCGGGCAGTTCCAGTCGTATGCTTCAATGTGAAACACCAGCATCCGTTCCGGTTTGAATGTATATTCCTTCAGGTTCAACAAAGCAAACAGGGAAGGATTATCTTTTAATTCAACCACTTCTGCTTTTGCCAAAATTTTTAATCTTGTCCTTGCCGGATAATCTACCATGATCAATGCAACATTATTATTCGTAGCCATATTTCCCACAGAAATGAATTGCATGTTGCCGCGAAAATCTAAAAACGCAATACGTTTTTTGTCTAGTACTTTGACAAACCCTTTCGGACCACCCCGATGCTGGATGTAGGGAAAATTATTTTCACCAATACTGGCCATATAAAAACTGTCCCGTTCTGCAATAAAGCCCATCTCACTTTCTGTCAAACCATCCACATAACTATCCCTTTCCATTCTGGCATAACTGGACCTGCTTCCTGCTTTTTCCTGCAGTACTTTTACTGCATCGGTAAATGCTAATGTTGCGAAATTATTCGGCATACCCATTATATAAATTTTCGATCGGATTCATTAATTGCTAAATCATTAATGCTGGCATAACGTTTGGCCATATACCCATTTTCATCAAACTCCCAGTTTTCATTTCCATAGGCCCGGAACCACTGGCCTGCAGCATCCTGATATTCATATTCAAACCGAACTGCAATGCGGTTATCTGTATGTGCCCAATATTCTTTTTTGAGATGGTAGTTTAACTCACGTTCCCATTTGCCGGTGAGAAAAGCAACGATCTCCTCCCTTCCATTGATGAATACATTCCTGTTTCTCCATTCACTGTCAATGGTATATGCCTTGGAGACCCTCACCGGGTCTTTGCTGTTCCAGGCGTCTTCGGCCATTTTCATTTTTTGCTTTGCCGTTTCTACGGTAAAAGGAGGAAGGGGATGACGTTGTTCCATGATATTTAAAATTTATGATAAACAATCTGGGCAAAATAAATTGGCCCTGTATACTATTTGCGCCATCTGTTGCTTGTAATACCGGTAGCTGATTCCTTTTTGCAGATAGTTTTTATAATTCTGTTTGCTAATTGCCTTGCTATTTACCTCAAATGCTGTCATATTTTTTGTTTTTACAAGACAAAGATCCGACTTAGCCTGATCATTGAAAATGGATGATGAACGCAACAGGATGGACAATTTTCCCGGATATCGTACAGGTTTCCCTTTCTGTACTGGATTAATTGGTGCTAGTTATAAGGTGTTATTATTTTCTTACTTAGTCTAAAAAAAAGGCCGGAACTATCTCCGACCATTTTTATCTTTTGAGTTAACAAAGATCAATTCAAACTTAATTCAGCCAATTCCAATGAGGGTGCCAGAGGAAAGTCGACAGGAACCTTTGTAAGGTTGTGTACATAGTTCATGGCTATTTTGTCAGCTACCTGCAGAATCACATCTATCAGGTTTTCATTGGTATAGCCTTGTGCAAAAAAGGCATCCACCAGGGCTGCATCAGCGTTGCCTTGTTTTTTAGTAATGCTCGCAGCCAATTTTACCAAAGCATCCAATTTTGGATTATCTGATTTACCACGACGGAGATCCAGTGCCTGCTCATCCGAAAATCCATTCATCTTTCCAATAACAGTGTGGGCACTTTGGCAATAAACACAGCCATTGATCTGACTAACAATTAAGTTAACAGCTTCCTTTTCCCTGTTGCTCAAGGTTGTTTTCGCGTTTTGATAAGCGAGGTAGCGCGCCAATCCATTTTCAGAATAGCCAATAGCGGCATAGAGGTTGGGAACAAAACCCAGGGCTTTGTTTAAGTTGTCGAAAATGGCCTGGTTAGCAGGAGCTACTTCATCTCTTGTTGGGACTGCGAATGTTTTCATTATATTTTTTTTTAAAGTTTGATGTCGTTATCGACAACACAAAACTGCCTCAATTTCAAGCCTTAAAAAATGGATGATGATCGCAAATTGATGGATAAATTTTTCCCTTGTGAAAATGGATTTGGATTGGGTGGCAAATTCACGG
>JANMMA010000085.1:0-8815 GCA_031372815.1 Sphingobacteriales bacterium | reverse complement strand
TTACGCACTCAAAAATATTTTCGATAAAAATAAGGCGGATGGCGTTTCGGCGAAACGTGCGAATGAGCAAAATGTGATTGATCGAACACCTGCTAAAAGTCAACCTGAAAAAAATGTGCAGGTACATCCGGGCGGGGTTGTTGACGAACCCGTGAACTCCAGCCCATCAGTGGAAGAAATGACTGCAACAGAAAATGCAAATGCTGAAGGCGAAAATAAAGATGATGCAGACCATCAAAAATCGTCCGCCAGGGATACAAAAAATTCTGCAGTCAACAAAACAGCTACTGATATTTCTACCAATAACTCCGACAGATCACCGCGATCATCAGGCAACAGTACCAGCAATAAACTTGATTCCGAAAAAGCGTTCCGCAATTCCAGCGGCAAAAATGAATCGATTGGAAAATCGTCTGTAGTTGGCACCGCTCTAATATCCATCCAGCATGCGACTCGCCCTTCAACAAAAAATCCCAGGTCTGGCCAGAAAACATCCAATAATATATCAGGAAAATCCGGGATAGAGCATCAATCAAACCCAGAAGGGTCAGCTAAAGCAAAACATGGAGCTGCCAATGTAGAACACGGCGTGGCTACTGTAAAACCTGGTACTGCCAACACAAAATCTGGGCAACCTACTATAGATCCTGGAACTGCCAACGCAAAATCTGGGCAAGCTACTAGAGAAACTGGAAGTGCTAACGCAGAAACCAGCGGGGCTATTGTAAAACCTGTTAATGATCGATTGGCTCAGGTGGACCTGCATATTCAGCCAAGGTTTGTAAATGCTCAACTAAAACTTTCGCAATACAACGGCCTTACCGATTCTATAAAGTCCGGCATAACCGCTATTCCGATAAAGAAGAAAAAATCAAACGAACTGAGTCTGCCAAGGTTCAGTATTACGCCAACTGCTTCGCTTAACCTGATGTCAAACAGTATTGCAGAAAACATGGACCATACAGGTAGAACGGGCAATGAGAAAGAGGATATTGAAAACACTGAAAGCGAAAAACTCTCGTACACTTTTAGTATGTTGTTTGATGTACGTGTTGCTAAAAGAATCACTATACAATCTGGTATAGGATATATGACTAAAACAACGGAAATAGAACCTAAAAAGATTCCCGCAGTGAAGTCTGCGGATGGCAAAATTAAATACCAGTTCGATTGTTCTGCCGGACGATATTTCCTGAATCCAAAATACGGCACCTGGCCCGGTGTTGGCGATAGCGCATATACTATTGCATCAGCCAATGAGCTGCATTACATCAATGTGCCGCTTGCCATCAAATATTATTTTGGTAACGACAAACTAAACTTCTTCGCCACAGGTGGATTTGACGCGAATATATTACTGGGACAAGACCTCACTACAGGACTCTATGGCGCCAGTTATTATGGCAAGAAATCGACACCACAGCCCATCGGACTGAATAATGTCTTTGTTAGTGGAATGATTGGTGGAGGACTCAACTATTCACTCAACAGGAGATTTGCCTTAACCTTTAGCCCAACATACCGCTTTGCGCTGAATCCTATCAATAAGGATATGCCCTTTAAAGCCTATCCCCGAAGTTTAACTTTGGCCGGGGGCATCAGGGTAAGTCTCTGGTAGAAAATAGACAAAGAAGAACGAATTTAATAGATAACAAAAGCGATCTTCCTGTTATTGACGTTTTCAAAAATGAATCACATTATCGCACTCAGCAATAAACACATTAACCTCAAATGTTTTTTTTCTTCATTTCGCTCATCGCAAAATCCGCTGCTCTTGCAGTGATGGCCATATAAGTAAGCGATGGATTTTGTGTTGATGTAGATGTCATGCATGCCCCATCCGTTACGAAAACATTTTTACATGCATGAACCTGATTCCACTTATTCAGCATGGACGTCTTTGGATCCTTACCCATTCTTGCTCCGCCCATTTCGTGAATATCTAATCCAGGGGCTTGTTTTGAATCGTTTGTCTTGATATCAGTAAAGCCCGCTTTGGTATACATTTCTGTCATCTGCTCCATGAAATCTTTCACCATCTTTTCGTCATTGTCGTCATAATCCATATTGATGGCGAGTTGCGGAATGCCCCATGCATCTTTCTGATTTCTATCCAGCCTGACATAATTGGTTTCTTTGGGAATGGTTTCTCCCATCATATGCGAACCAACCCTCCATGGGCCCAAATCCTTGGAAGCAAGATTCTCTTTTAGCGTCTCGCCAAAGCCGTCATAATTTCTATCTGCATACCTTCCTGCACCGAATCCTGCGGCATATCCCCTGAGGAAATCTGTTTCTTGTTTTTTTACGTTTCGAAAACGGGGAAGGTATGCGCTGGTCATCGACCTTCCGTCTGTCGTTTTATCTGCAAAGCCGTCATAGCTGGCATTAATCCTTGCACGATAATTATGAAAGGCCACATATTTTCCCAATACTCCACTGTCGTTGCCTAAGCCATTAGGAAATCTTGAAGAAGTTGAGTTCAATAAAATAAGATTGGTATTCAATGCAGCAGCATTTACGAATATCACCCGTGCAAAATATTCAATGGCTTCTTTGGTATTAGTATCAATTACCCGCACACCAACAGCCTTACCTTTCTTTTCATCATAGATGATAGATTCCACAACAGAAAAAGGTCGCAGCGTCATATTGCCTGTTCTTTCCGCCCATGGAATAGTCGTAGAGTTGCTGTTGAAATAGCCACCAAAAGGACAACCACGCTGACAAAGATTTCTGTGCTGACACTGCCCCCTACCCTGGTCAAGATGTACCTGCTTAGGTTCAGTAAGGTGAGCGCAACGTGCGTAAATTACATGACGCTCAGGATAGTTTTTAGCAACAAAATCCTTGAAATAATTTTCAACACAACTTAGTTCCAGAGCAGGCAAAAATTCACCATCAGGTAAAATGTCTAACCCGTCCTTATTGCCCGAAATGCCGGCAAATTTTTCAACATAACTGTACCAGGGTGCCAGGTCCTTATACCTGATTGGCCAATCAACGGCATATCCATCCCTGGCAGGTCCTTCGAAATCGTATTCGCTCCACCGCTGTGTTTGCCGGGCCCATAAAATAGATTTGCCACCCACCTGGTAACCACGTATCCAATCAAAGGGCTTTTCCTGAACATACGGATGATCAATATCCTTTGTCACGAAGTGCATTGCATCTTCTTTGAAAACATAACATCGGCTCGCCACCGGATTTTCTTTTTTTATGGCATAAGGAATTTCACCACGGTGCTCAAATTCCCATGGCTTCATGTTAGTGGTGGGATAGTCTTTCAGGTGTTTTACGTCCCTTCCCCTTTCCAATACCAGTGTCTTCAATCCTTTTTCACTGAATTCTTTGGCAGCCCAGCCTCCGCTTATGCCCGAACCGATAACGATGACGTCAAATGTGCGGTTATTATCGCCCATAATATGATATTAAATATTATGCAGATTTTTTAACCGGTACGCATCCGTGATAACGTGATGGTACCATTTCATAGACCTGGACATTAGTCAGGTAAAACTCAGAACTTGAATATGCCTGGATCGTATAGCGCTTCGAAGTGTTATAGAAATAGGTCTTTTCGTCGTTTACACCTTTATTTTTTTCCAACTCTTCCAACACTGTTGCTCTTTGTTTGGCATCAGCTTCGAGAAACGACCGGCCGAGCTTGTCATTAGTAAAAGCATCAAATGCCTTAAGGCCTTTGACATATTTCTCCTGGTCCTCCCTACTATGGCAATCATCCATCATCTTCAGTAAAAACAAGTGCGCGTAAATATCTTTTGCCCCAGGCGTGGAAGTCTTGGGAATGATGCTTTCCGTTAATTCGGCAAGCATTGCTTCCTGGTCGGTATTGATGGTAAAATTCTTAACCAGGATGGAGGCTTTACTCCTGTCCTGCATACAGGAAGGGAAAATGAACATTCCGGCAGATACATAAACCATCTGTTTAAGCACCGATCTTCGGCTGACAAGCATAGATATCGTTTTATATGTGGTAAGACAAATTGTAATTTAAAGCATAATCCGTTTGCACAATCGTTTTTGCTGACTTTTTAACGACAGTGATGATCGGCAACGACTCATAATCATGTTTCCAGGAAATCAAGTTCTTTACCGTAGGTCTCGTCAATTTTCCATGCCGCTGCAACGGCTATTAGCATAAGGATCAATCCGGTGATCCAGCCGCCGGTTACATAACTCCCCGTGATGTTTCTCATACCCTTGAACATAAGCAGTATTAAGGGTAATGAACCACGAACCATATTGGGAATGGTGACTGCCGCGGTTGCGCGAAGGTTGGTTCCGAATTGTTCGGCCGACATGGTAATATATACCACAGAAAATCCAGTTCCGAAGCCCAGGCCGGCACAAAGCCAATACATATTTTGTGCTGATCCGCCACCTTGCAAAGTAAAATAGAGAAATAGGAAAACTGCTGTAATACCATAAAATATGAACAATGCTTTCTTCCTGCTTTTCAACTTCCTGCTGATCAATCCTGCAGTGAGATCTCCAAATGCAATGGCCATGTACTGGTACATAATAGCCCTGCCAGGATCAACATTTTCAATTCCGAATTCCCTTGCGAACTGGTCAGAAAATGTTACCAAAACACCAATGATATACCAGGCAGGTATACCTATCAAAATACATCTTAAGTAAAGGATGGCCCTTTTGCGGTTATTAAAAAACATCAGGAAATCACCGCGCTTAACGTTGTCCCTTGCGGCGATGGCGGTGAACATCTTACTTTCAAATACTCTTGATCTCATCAGCAATAATATCAGACCAAGTCCGCCGCCGATAAAATAACAGGTACGCCAGTCGAACAGTTCCTTCATCATAAACGCCGTTACAGCGCCAAGTATCCCAAACGAAGCGATCATGGCTGAAGCAATGCCTCGCTTTTCTTTGCTCAGCAACTCGCTAACTAACGTGATCCCTGCACCCAGTTCACCGGCCAGTCCAACCCCTGCTACAAACCGAAGTACTGCATACTGCGCGGTATTCGTCACAAATCCATTCAGGATATTGGCAATAGAATAGAGAAGGATGGAACCAAACAATACACTGAGCCGCCCTTTTTTATCACCAATCATTCCGAAAATGATTCCTCCCACCAGCAAGCCGATCATCTGGATACTGATGATCATTTCGCCCTGTTCCAGGACCTGTTGAGGATTCAGGCCGAGTGAAGTAAGGCTGGGTTTTCGGATGATGCCAAATAGTAAAAGGTCATATACATCCACAAAAAAGCCGAGCGCACTAACGATTACGGCTACGTGAAATAAGCCGACAGGTTTTTGCTGATCATGTTCTAACGCTTGAGCCATAATTTATTCGACTACCATTTTTATCTGCGTGACAGCTACCAAGATAGTGAGGTTTTGGGCGGAATTGTTATTTACGCAAATGGTGTAGATCAGAAAGTTTGAGTAGCGATGGTTTATACATTCTCCCGATAGGAATTTCTGTTTTTTGAATTTCTACGTCATTACTGGTAAAGGCTGATATCTTGCTAACAGAAACGATAAAAGATCTATGAACCCGGATAAAAAGATGTGGCGGTAGCATTTCTTCCGTAGCCGTGATGGATTGCTTTACCAGCAATGGCATGTTGCCTTCACGGAAGATCTTGATATAATCCTTGACACTTTCTATATAGAGTATCTCATCATAAAAAAGCTTGATCATTTTTCTGTCGGCCCGGAAATAAATAAACCCGCCTGAAATTTCAGGGACAGCGGCCATTTCCTCAGGATGTGTAAATGTGGTTTGGGTCAATTTATTTACTGCCCGTAGAAAACGCTCCAGGGAAATGGGCTTCAGTAAATAATCCACTGCATCCAGCTCAAACGCATCAATGGCATATTCCTTATACGCCGTAGTAAAAATGACCTTAGGCGGACTCTGAAGTGTCCTTACAAAAGATGTCCCGGACAGTTTGGGCATATGAATATCTAAAAACATCAGATCGACTGGATTTTTTTGCAAAAACTCCATCGCCTTAAAAGCATTATTACACTGGCCTACAACTTCAAGCTGTTCCACTGTTTCAATGTGTTTTTGCAATACTTCTATCGCAAGTGGCTCGTCATCTACCAGCAGGCATTTGCAGACCATATGTTGTGTTTTGAGTGATTGGTTGATCGGCTATTTCCACTGTTTGTTTTCTCAGCCGTAACTCGAGCTTGACCAAAAATATCTCACCATCCTCCTTTACCATAAATGTATGCTCCCCCGGATAATATAACTCGATTCTTCTCTTTATATTGGTAAGACTTACACCTTTTGGATTATTGCGATATTCTTCGTCATATTCACTGCTTCTGCTATTTGTGAGGTTAAAATTCATCTCATCGCCATCCACATTAAGATCAAGTGAGATCCATTTTTGTTCGACGTCCTTACCGGTACCATGCTTAAAACAGTTCTCAAGAAGCGGCAACAGTAACAATGGCCTGATCATTTTTCCTTCAATGTCCCCTGAAAAGTTTAACGATATATCGATGTCATCACCATACCTGAACTTTTCAAGTTCAACATAATTTTTCAATAATTGGATTTCCTGCTTGAGGGGGATAAAGTCAGACTGACTCTCATATATCATAAACCGCAGCAGGTCAGACAGTTTCAAAATGATTTCCGGGGCATTGTCAGAATTCTGCCGGCTATGGGAATATAGGCTGTTGAGTGTATTGAACAGAAAATGGGGATGAATTTGTGTTTTCAATAATTCAAGTTCAACAAGTGCTTTATCCTGTTCAGCAGCTTCTGCATTGGCTTGCTGGAAGTATGCATGACGTAAGAGCTTCACAGATGCCGCAATGCAACAAAGGTGCGTATACGGCAGAAAGTTATTTCCGATCATGGAATCAAATCCCC
Source organism: Sphingobacteriales bacterium (assembly GCA_031372815.1). Classification (GTDB taxonomy): domain Bacteria; phylum Bacteroidota; class Bacteroidia; order Chitinophagales; family Chitinophagaceae; genus Pollutibacter. Next base: position 1,927 of record JANMMA010000085.1, on the reverse strand, counting down.
GATGCGTAAGTTGCATGCCCGTTATCTGGCTGAGATATGCCCTGATCACAGCTGCTGACGTAACCAGGATGAGGTATCCCAAAAAGAACAATAAAATTTTACGTTTGACGAGAAAATCCGGTATAAGGAAATACAGAACCGGATAAACGATTACAACACCACTCCCGATAAGCGCAAGAGATTTTAAGTAAGTGTTTTGGGGATTACTCAATCCATAGCCCCAGGCAAAATAGTTTACCATCACTATCCAGAACACAAGGTGCCGAAACCACCATTTATTGAAAAGGCTTTCAGCAAATGCAGCAAGTTCTTTCATAATACTTGTTTAAGTAGTCCCTCTTCCAATCCTTTAATATCCTTCACATTAACATTGCTCATTTCCTCAGATTCTAATTGAATGTTAAGGGAGACCATAAACATTCCTTCTGAATCTGTAATCTGAATTTTATGCGACCCTGCATATAGCAAGTCCAGCCTTCTCTTCACATTCTCAAGGCCAATACCATTTTTCTTACCCTTAATCGCCGACTTAACTTCGTGCGGATCCTTGCTATTCGCCAGCTTGAAATAGAGATTTTGCTTTTCCATATGCAGACTAAGTGAGATCCATTTTTGATCCAGCTGCTGGCTCATTCCATGCTTAAAACTATTCTCCAGTAATGGCAGGAGCAATAGTGGCCTGATTTTCTTTCCCGCGATATCACCGGAAAACTCAATGGAAAGATCCAGATCATCTCCATATCTTATCTTTTCAAGATCAATATAATTATTCAGCAATTGGATCTCCTTTTCCAATGGTATAAATTCCTGTTTGCTTTCATAGATCATAAAACGGAGTAGATTGGACAATCTGGCCACCACATTCGGCGAATCAGGTGAGTGGCGCAGTGTAAGTGCAAAAAGGTTATTTAAAGTATTGAATAAGAAATGCGGATGGATCTGGGCCTTCAGTAATTCAAGCTCTGCCATTGTTTTCTGCTGCCGCGCTAATTGCGTACGGCCCTGTTGGAAATAAGTAATTTTTATAAATTTTATAGCTGTTGCAATTGCAGCCACATGAACAAATGGAAGAATGTTTTTACCCCATTTGATATCAAACCCCTTGAATGAATTGCTTGCACTGAAGTTTAACTGAAACTGCTCTGTGAATGCAGAAGCAACAAGTATCAGGCACAGGAAACCAGTAAAGAATAACAGGTATCGTTTTTTGAATAAGAAATGCGGAATAAGGAAATAAAGTAATGGATATATTACGAGTAAATGACCAGGAATAAATTTTGCGTTTCTGATATAGGCTGCGGTCATCTGTCCAGGGAAGAAACCAAAACCCCAGGTGAAATAATTCAGGATGAATATCCAGAAAAGCAGGTGTCTTACCCACCATTGGTATAGCAAAAAATAAACGAAATTCAATCTGCCTTTCATACGCGGGCTTTACAAGTTTATAATTCATCCATCAAGGGTCCGAAACCACATGGAATATTACGCTCACATTTTAGAATGATTCATCAGTTATCAGGGTCCTTCGGTGTATTAATATTTCCATTTCTTTCCTGCAATGGTATAGGATAATAATTTCGATTTCTCTCTTCCCCTGCCGTCCCCGGCCCGGGGCGCAGAAACCTCCTGCTGTCGGGGAGCTTAAGACCACTCATAAATAATTCAATACATCTGTGCTTATAGATTTGAATCATTATAGACGTAGAATCTGTAGGGCCCGAGTAAGGCGGCAATTCAGCACCTATTCCGAATACATCTGCAGTTCTCTTCTTGGTAACTATTTTATCCAGCCACAGCTTACTATTTATAAGATCACCTTTCCGTGCAAAAGCTTCTGCAGTTATCAATAACATTTCTCCGGGGAGATAGACAGGTAGTGGATCAGCATCCGCACGGGAAAATCCGTAACCAGCAACCGGACTTGGGG
>JANMMA010000067.1:0-2149 GCA_031372815.1 Sphingobacteriales bacterium | reverse complement strand
GGTGAGGTCATTTCATGTTTACGTAACACAGTCTTAACGTAGCGGTAACACTCAGCATTTAGGTTGCAGCCTTCAAAAACCTAAATGCACTGCTCATGAAATGGAAGCAACTTTTCCCGATTGCGGCAATTACTGTATTTGCCGCCTGCCAGAAAATAGATATCGACATCGACCAGAAAAAAAATGCTGAAGACCTTTCTTCTTTCTCACAAATAAGCAACACTGAAATTGGCGGGGGTGAAGGTGCCGCAGAAATTTCTGCCTTTGATCCAAAGACTAACAAGCTTTTTGTAATCACCAATGCTGGTAACCTCACCCAGATTGAAGTGCTCGACATTACCAATCCTGCTGTACCGATCAATATTGGCTCCATCAATGTATCTGTTTTTGGCGGTGGGGTAAACAGTGTGGATGTGAGTGATGGAAAACTTGCAGCGGCCATCGAAGGATTTTCAAAAACCGACAATGGTAAAATAGTTGTTTTCAAAACATCTGATTATTCCGTGCTTGGCCAGGCTATCGTCGGCGCACTTCCGGATATGGTTACGTTTACACCGGATGGTAAGTATATTCTTTCGGCTAATGAAGGCGAACCATCTTCAGACTACAGTACAGACCCTCTGGGAACGGTGTCCATTATTTCGGTAAAAGATAATTACGCGGTATCCACGCTTGATTTCGCAGGTTTGGCTGGACAGGAATCAGCTTTAAAAGCCAAAGGCTTTAGGATTTTTGGTAAGGATGCCAGTTTTGCAGAAGATATTGAACCGGAATATGTGACTGTTTCTGCAAATAGCCAGACTGCCTGGGTAACGCTGCAGGAGAACAATGGGATCGCGAAAATAGATATCGTTTCAAAGAAGATCACCCAGATATTTCCATTGGGATTTAAAGACTATTCCATTGCGGGTAACTTCATTGACCCTTCTGATTTCAATAAAGCCTATACACCTGCACAATGGAATGTAAAGGGTGTTTATATGCCCGATGGCATTGCGGTAATAGAAGAATTTGGAATTCCTTTTCTGTTCACTGCCAATGAAGGTGACGCCCGTGAATATCCGAATGCCGGATTTGTAGAAAATAAAAGGGTAAAACAGATCACACTTGATCCAACCGCATTTCCAAATGCCATAACACTGAAAGAAGATGCCAACCTGGGTAGATTAAATATTACTACCACACTGGGTGATACCGATGGTGATAAGGATTATGATCAATTGTATTCGTTCGGCGCCCGTTCATTCTCTGTATGGAATGGATTAAGTGGACAGCTTTTATTCGACAGTAAGAATGAACTTGATGAAAAAGCATCGGCTTTTGGTGTGTACGACGATGGCAGGAGTGACGATAAAAGTGTTGAACCGGAAGCTGTCGTGATTGGTGCTTCCGGAAAACAAAAGTTTGCTTTTGTAGGTCTGGAAAGGGCTGATGCCGTAGCGTTATATGATCTCAGCAGTTGCCTCAATCCCAAGTTTGTAAAAATGTTGAAAGTTGGTGATGCTCCCGAAGGAGTGTTGTTTGTTTCAGCAAAAGACAGCCCGTCTAAAAAGAGTCTGCTAATAGTGAGCAGTGAAGGTGATGGAACCGTAAGAATATTTGAAACGCAATAGAACCTCCCTTGAAATGTACAATGCCGGAACCTCTAGTGTTCCGGCATTATTATATAAAGACCAGAAATTCCTTTCTTGTGCCATCACAGCATTCAAAAACGAAAATGTCAGTAAAAAAAGTACTAGTTTTTTCATAAATAATTTTATTTAAAATAAATTGAAGGATGAATGTAACTTTTTTTTCTTTCCCCTCACCAGGTTACGGTTATTATTTTACTAACCGGTTTTTAACGGCCATTGCTACCTATTTTTTCCCTTTTGAGAAAATAACACATTATAATATTTATACACTTTTAGATGATCATTATGAATGTCTGCCGGTTATTTATCTATTAATTGCATTAAACTAAATATTCCTGAGCAGAAAGTTTTTACTTTGTAATTATGATCAGCCGTATTTCATCCTTATTAAAAAAAGACATATTACTGGAATTAAGGCAAAAGCATACTTTTTACGGTATACTTTTATATATAGCTTCAACTATTTTTGTTTTATATCTATCCCTTCCTGAAAGCCCTGAAGCCAATGTATGGAA
>JANMMA010000024.1:0-1917 GCA_031372815.1 Sphingobacteriales bacterium | reverse complement strand
GCCGTTTTTGATGGCTACAGTCATATCTTCCACAGAACCTGCACCGCCAACGGCAACTACAGGTATGTGAACTGCCGCACTTACTTCCCGTAATATTGTTATGTCATATCCTTCAAAGGTACCATCGCGGTCAATCGCATTTAATATAATTTCACCCGCGCCTTCGCTTTCCATTTGTTTTGCATAGGTAACCGGATCAAGGCCGGTATTCATCTTCCCGTTCTGTGTATATACTTTATACTTTCCCCACATATTCTTTTTGACATCAATGGACACCACGATGCTCTGGCTTCCCACTATTTTAGCCCCTTCAGAAACAAGTTCAGGATTTTTCCATGCACTATAATTTAAAATAACCTTCTCCACGCCTGAAGAAATAAGCTCGCGAATTTCATCAACGTTTGTTATTCCACCACCATAGGCCAGCGGCATAAATGCCTCACTGGCTATTTCCCTAATTTTTGGAATGTTGGGTCCGCGTTTTTCAGCCGTGGCCGAAATGTCGATAACGGCGATTTCATCCACTTCTTTTTCATTAAATATCTTAACTGCATTAATGGGGTCACCTACATATTTATGCTGGGAAAATTTTACAGATTTAACCAATCCGCCTTTTTGGATCAACAGTACCGGGATTACCCTGATTCTTTTCAACTAGTAATTGTTTACAAAATTCTCCAACAGCTGCATGCCGAACTTATGGCTTTTTTCAGGATGGAACTGGACACCGAGTATATTGTCTTTCTCCACTGCCGCAACAAAACGATATCCATAATCTGCATGTAGTAAAGCATCAGATGCTGTTTCCAGTTGCGCATGGTAACTATGAACAAAATAATAACGGGAATCCGAATAAAAAGGCTGGAGTAATTTGGATGATTTAGCAGGCTCTACGTCTGTCCATCCCATATGGGGTATCTTGGTATTGGAAGACATTTTTTCCTGGCTGAACTTTACATTCTTACCGGCTATCCATCCGAGTCCGGGTAGTAAACCCTCTTCACTGCCCGACAGTAATAACTGCATTCCCACACAAATGCCCAATACCGGGGTTTTATCCCTTAGTACTTTTTTATTCAGTACTTACTGAAATCCTGATTGCTGAAGATTCATTAAGCAGGAATCAAAAGCACCCACACCGGGAAGGATTAATTTATCAGCCGCACTAATATCTTCTTCACTTCCTGAAATTTCAGCCTCCACACCAATTCTCTTCAGCATATTTTTTATGGAAGCAAGGTTTCCGACGCCATAGTCCACTATGAACAGCATTAAACTTTCAGTTTTTTAGTCCGGTATTCCTGAAACTTTTCTGATGGTATAAATCCATTATATAATTTCCTGTTTTGAAAAGGAATGCATTTTTCTTTTTCGAGGTTTTTAATAAATTGGGCCGGTACACCTCCAATAATGCAATATCCTTCAATAAAAGATTTAGTGACTACTGCACCCGCAGCTACAATTGTCCAGTCACCAAGAATAACACCTGGCATAATAGATGCTCCAGCACCGATCCAACAGTATTTGCCAATTTTTACTGGATTGTTGATATGTTCTCGGCTATCGTAAACATCATGATTGGCACTCACGATAACTACATTTGGTGCAATTTGGGTGTAGTCCCCGATTTCAATACCACCTTTTCCCTGTATATAACAGCCATTCATTATACCCGGGTAAGCATCAACACCAACCAGTATTTTCTCTACGTCATACACCTTGCTCGTCCAATGAACAGGCCAATATGCTTCACGATTGCCTCCAAGGTTCAATACTTTTTGTTTGAACCACATATCAAAATTAATTCGGCCCTGGTAGTCGGAAGTCTCCCTGATAAACCTGAAAAAAGGCAGGTGAGATAGCGGAACGGTGATGAACCGCAGCGGATTACTGAGGTAAAATTTAATTTTCGTTTTC
>JANMMA010000006.1:0-2794 GCA_031372815.1 Sphingobacteriales bacterium | reverse complement strand
CGCCAACAAATCCAACCACTACCAGGATAATCGTTACCCATCCCATCAGCAGCATCAGGATATTTTCCAGCCTTTTTAATAATGTTAGTGGGAATTCAAGCAGGATCAGAATATTGCTCCATACATCGTGAAAGAAAGTTCCAAAACTTTCAAAGCTTGGAGCATAGAGGCTTCCTGCAGCATTCGCCCAGTCTTTAGTCCAGAGTTCATAAAATTCACGGCCAACAGCCTTAGCCAGTTCTACGGGATGGAACATCGTCACCAGTGATTCCCATAGCATACTCTTGATATCTAGCTTTTCCCATTGGTCGGCAAGCTGTTTTCCCAGTGCCGTATCGACTTCAGCTCTGCTGGCTGTACTTCTTGCCGGGCCCGACGATGGCGCTTTTTGAATAACACCTGTAGTACCGGCCGCAGATTTATTCCCAAAAAATCCATCGATCTTCTCTCTCGCAACTTCACGTGACTTTCCCGGTCCCTCAGTTGTGATCATTGCTGCTATCACATCTAAATAAGGTTGAAGCGAAGCTTTGGGATCGTCGACTATTTTTTTAACAAAATCGTATATCTCTTTTAATGTCTTTACTGTTTGAATGACCTTGTCAATAGCAAAGGATATTACCTTATTGACGAAATTTTCAATTGAAGCCAAGAGATTCTTTACAAATGCAGTCAACTGGTTCCAGATGCTTGTCCAGAAATTTCGAACGAATTCCCAAAATGTTTTGATGCGATTGAAAATCGATTTTGCCTTGCTTACAAGGAAATCGGGAAGTTTATTAAAGGCCCAACTATTCATAAGGTTTCCAACCTTACTGAATACAGCGTCTATACCTCCTGATACCACTTTCCATAATCCGCTACCAATGCTCAATGCTCCGTTGACAATTGACTTCACCAGGCCCCAAACTGTTTTCGCACCGTTTTTTAATAAAGCCCAACTAGTCTCAAGCATGCCAACACTCATATTAGCCATCGCCCCCATGATAGCATCTATCGGATTGGTAATAAATGACATTACATCCTTAACGCGATCTTTTATATTCTCGAATATCGTAGCTCCGAACTCAAATATTTCATTGAACTTTCCTTGCAGCCATTCTATACCATCATTTACCAATTCACTGATCTGATCAACTACCCATTCAAATGCCTCGACAGCTTTATCCTTTATAAATACAGCACCTTCTTTGACTTTACCTCCCGCCCATACGCCAGCGTCTTTTACCAGTCCACCAGCCGTTTTCAGCCCCGCAATACTAAAATCGGTTTCATAGTCGGTAAATGGAATACTGAACCGTTGAACTTTTTTATCGCCCGTTTCCATAAAACCCGGCGCCTCTTCGTCTTCATCCTTCTTCTTCACATCACTGCCATTCTGCTGTACTACGTGCGTTAACTCGTGTGCGAGCAGGTGCTTGCCCGACTGTGTATTGGTATTGTACTTTCCATCATTAAAATAAATATCACTGCCATGGGTAAACGCCTGGGCATTCATGTCCTTACTCATATCAGCGGCATTACCGTCGTTGTGTATCCTCACGCCGGAAAAATCGGCACCCATCGACGACTCCATCTGCGTTCTGGTTTCTTCAGGAAGTGGTGCACCGGAACCTTTAGACGCATTCAACTTATTTTCAATCGCAACATCGGCGTGTTCTTCCTGTCCCCCTCCTGCCTGTTTTTGAATAAGCAGATTATTCAACAATACGCCTTCATCTTTTCGTTGTATTCGACCATTTCCTGCATCATGTTGCGCCTGTACCTGCTCTTTCTCTTCTTCTTCACAGTGTGCACATTTACGTTGCACGGTTTTATCATCTGGCGGTTCCGCATCACTGTCGAAGATGGGTTTGCGCTGGAGCTTTTCTTTTAAACCCTCGTCTTCTTTCTTTTCTTCTTTTTTCTGTAGTTTTTCTTCTTCCCCGCAAGTCGCACATTTAAGCTGAATATTTGATGGGCCGATTGGAGCTGCTGATTTCCGTTGCACGAGTGGTGTGATGCCCGCTGCCAATGGCTTTCGCTGGATGCCTTGTTTTGATTGCAGGTGATCAGGGGTAGATAACCGCTGCACTACTTTATCTGCTGTAGCATCGGCCTCCTGCTCATAAGGATCTCCGGGCTGGCCGATGGTGAGTTTGGCCTGTACATTTGTTGCCGATTTCCCGGGAGAAAAAAATGCATTGTCATTTGGCTTGCGGGAAAAAAAATCCTGGCCTCCTTCCTTGCGGAAAAAGGGCTCACTCTTTTTCTGTATAGTGGCTGTGGTGGATTTGGTTTCCGTTGTTTTCAATAACTGTATTTAATTTATCTCCATTCTACTCTGATCAATTCTTCTCTCCATGGTAATTTGATCAAACTAAGATTCCATGGCAGGTGATCCAACAACATATCATATGCTTTTGCCTCAACCTGTATATACAGGCTATCATTACGATGAAATATTTTTCCATTCCTCCTTAAAAAACTTTCCCTCAGTCCTTCCTCCGAACTGTTTCCAATAATGCTCCATTGAGCGATCAGTGCCTGTAGTAATGCCGAGCATTCAGCAACTTCTTTTTTCGTCAATAAAAATTCTCTCTTTACAGGGGTATCAATCGGAAAATCACAAAGCAGTTTGGGAATTACAAGCATTTCTTCCGGCGCTTCTTTTTCCCCGGTAGCCAGGAAATACAACAGGTATAAGGCCTTCAGCCTGCACCTTTCAGATATAAAGCCATCCTTATTGATCAGTTTGAGCGTGGTAAAAAACTGTTTTAAAAAAGGATGCAGCAATACCAGTCCGGCCAGCTCA
>JANMMA010000491.1:0-13582 GCA_031372815.1 Sphingobacteriales bacterium | reverse complement strand
CCATCCAACCATAAAAAAAGAAAAAACGCGACTACTGTTGAAAGTTTCCGGAAACATGGAAACGCGCCACTGGCAAGGACTTTATCCAGGGTGACCCAACCTTGCGGTGAATTTTGGTATTAATTTCGAGTTTTTGACCTTTTAACCTCAGTTTTTTTATAATCTAACGATATTTGCAGGCCATGAAAGATTTTTCATTCATTACCAGTGCACACCCCTCCTACGTTGAAGGCCTTTACCAGGATTTTGTCAAAAATCCTGAAAGTGTTGATCCTGAATTCCGCAGATTCTTCGAAGGGTTTGATTTTGCCGTCACAAATGCCATTCCGCCTGCAACAAACGGATCCAAGTCGTCGGTGAGTTCCGCTGCTTCCGCTGTGGTTTTACCGCCTGCTTCGGGACCTTTATCTGCCTCCGGACAACCCTCAGAGACCCCTTCCGGCAACCTGGCCAAAGAACTAGGTGTATACCGACTGATCCTGGGCTATCGCAACAAAGGACACCTGATTGCTGACACCAATCCTATTCGTAAACGCAAAGACAGGGGAGCAAACCTCGACCTGGCATTTTTCGCACTCATTGAAGAGGACCTCGACAAAACATTTTATGCCGGCAACCTGATCGGCCTGGGCGCTACAAGCCTCAGGAATGTTCTGGCACACCTTCAGCGCTGTTATGCCGGGCATGTGGGGATTGAGTTCAAATATATTTCGGACCAGAAAAAAGTGGACTTCCTGACCCGTGAAATGGAAAAGGATTTTCTCAAGCCCCTTCCGCTCGATAAAAAGAAAAGAATCCTGGAAAAACTTAACCAGGGGGTGATGTTTGAAAAGTTCCTGCATACCAAATACGTCGGACAAAAACGCTTTTCCCTTGAAGGCGGTGAAACCACAATAGCTGCACTTGATGCAATTATCAATGCATCGGCAACGGCCGGGGTAAAAGAGGTTGTGATTGGTATGGCGCACCGCGGACGCCTCAACATATTGGCCAACATCATGGGCAAAACCTATGAACAGATATTCAGTGAATTTGAAGGGACAGCCATACGCGATCAGACCATGGGAAGTGGCGACGTGAAATATCATATGGGCTATGGTTCCGAATTGCAGACGCCCGATAATAGGACCATCCACCTTAAACTCATGCCCAATCCTTCCCACCTGGAAGCTGTAGACCCATTGGTAGTGGGCTTTTCAAGGGCCAAGGCCGATGTGATGTACAACAGCAATTTTGATGAGATTCTTCCGATACTCATTCATGGTGATGCTTCGGTAGCCGGACAGGGTATCGTATATGAAGTATTACAAATGAGCAAGCTGGAAGGTTATTATACCGGGGGAACACTGCATTATGTGATCAACAACCAGATCGGTTTTACCACTGATTTTGATGATGCCCGCTCGGCTGATTATTGCACTTCTCTGGCATCAATGGTTCAGGCACCGGTTATGCACGTAAACGGTGACGACCCGGAAGCGGTTATCCGTTGTGTTGAGATTGCCATGCGTTATCGGCAGGAATTTAATTCAGACGTATTCATTGATATGGTGTGTTATCGCAAGCACGGTCATAATGAAGGCGACGATCCGAAATTCACCCAGCCACACCTTTATGAACTGATTGAAAAACATCCCAACCCCAGGGAAGTATATACCCAATTTTTGCTGGATAATGGTGAACCTGACGCTCGGGAACTGGCAAAAGACATGGAGAAAAAATTCTGGAGTGACCTGCAGGAAAGACTTGACGACATCAAACAGAATCCTCTTCCGTATCATTACCAGGCCCCCGAAATTGCCTGGAAAAGTTTGCGCCGCGCTACGACTGAAGATTTTGAAAAATCATATTCCACGTCGATCAGTGAAGAAAATTTCAAAACTATTTTTGATGCGTTGATGACCTGGCCCGTTGACTTCAAGCCATTGCGCAAAGTGGAGAAACTGTTACAGGATAAAATCAAGTTATTCAATGATGAAACCAAGGTAGACTGGGCAACGGGCGAACTCATGGCGTATGCCAGCATTATTCTCGACGGAAAAGATGTTCGCATGAGTGGCCAGGACGTAAAGCGTGGAACCTTTTCTCATAGGCACGCAGTATTACGGGATGAAAATACGGATGCATCATATAGCAGGCTCAGCAATATCCCTGGTGCGAAAGGCGCCTTTAGGATTTATAACTCATTGCTTAGTGAATACGGCGTACTAGGTTTCGAGTATGGGTACTCGTTAGCCAGCCCCAATGCACTGGTATTGTGGGAAGCACAATTTGGTGACTTCAGCAATGGCGCACAAACTATTATTGACCAGTTCATTGCCAGTGCGGAACAGAAATGGAACAGGATGAACGGTGTCAGCTTATTGCTGCCACATGGTTACGAAGGGCAGGGGCCTGAACATAGTTCTGCAAGGATGGAAAGATTTTTACAGATGTGTGCGGAACTCAATATGGTTATTGCCAACATCACCACCTCTGCAAATTTCTTCCATCTTTTGCGCAGACAAATGGCATGGCCTTTCAGAAAGCCGCTTGTGGTATTCAGTCCGAAAGCCAATCTTCGTCATCCGGGATCCTATTCGTTGAAAGATGAATTCACCAAGGGTAAATTCCAGGAGGTGATCGACGACAGTAAGGTTAGCAAAGTTGAGGATATCCGAAAGGTGTTGTTTTGCTCAGGCAAAGTATATTTTGACCTGGCAGAATACCAGCAGAAAAATAGTATCACCGACGTTGCGCTATTGAGGCTGGAACAACTATATCCGCTTCCAGCCAAACAACTCGATGCGCTGTATAAGAAATATACGAACGCTACCTGGTTCTGGGTTCAGGAGGAACCGTTGAATATGGGCGCGGCTTCTTATCTTCAGATGAATTTGAAATCCATTAATTACGGAATGATCGGCAGGCAGCCTAGTGCTTCTACAGCAACGGGCTTCTCTAAGATGCACGCACAGGAGCAGGCTGAAATCATTGAAACGGCATTTGACATTTGAATTAATCTTTATGATCGATATAAAAGTTCCTACAGTAGGTGAATCAATTAATGAGGTAACCCTGGTAAAGTGGTTGAAAAATGATGGTGATTATGTGGAGCGCGATGAAGTTGTAGCGGAACTGGAAAGCGAAAAAGCAACCTTTGAGATCAATGCTGAAAAAGCTGGTGTGTTGAAGACCATTGCAAAGGAGGGTGACACACTTAAGATAGGAGACATTGCCTGCCAGATTGATGAGACTGCCAAGGCACCAGCTGCCACTGAAAAGAAAGAGGAGCCCGCAGCAGTAGAAACGAAAACGTCGCCCGCCGTTAAAGCGGCAGCTTCATCTGACGGACAACCAAAGGCGGAAGCTTCCGTTGCGCCCGCTTCCACTGCTGCACCTGCTATTGCGGATGTGAAAGCATCACCTGTAGCAGCAGCCATAATTGCCGATAAAAAAGTTGATGCAAAATCTGTTACACCTTCCGGAACAGGTGGTCGAATATTGAAAAATGATGTGCTCGAAGCATTGTCAAACCCCGGCAGAAAAACCGGCTTGCAGGCATTCAGTCGCGCTGAACGCCGGGAGAAAATGAGTCAGCTTCGGAAGACCATCGCACGGCGACTGGTGGAAGCAAAAAATTCCACTGCCATGCTCACCACTTTTAATGAGGTGGATATGGGCAGCATCATGGAAATCCGTACAAAATATAAAGACAAGTTTAAGGAGATACATGGCGTTGGACTTGGCTTCATGAGTTTTTTTGCAAAAGCATGCACTTTTGCCCTGCAGGAATTTCCAGCCGTTAATGCATATATCGATGGTGAGGAAATTATTTACCATGATTTCTGTGATATTTCCATTGCTGTTTCAGCGCCAAAAGGACTGGTTGTTCCGATCATCCGAAATGCTGAAAGCATGGGTATGGCAGAGATAGAAAAAAAGGTTGTTGAGCTCGCTACCAAAGCGAGGGACAACAAACTGGCTCTTGAAGAAATGCAGGGGGGCACGTTTACCATTACCAATGGCGGTGTATTCGGATCTATGATGAGTACACCCATTATCAATATTCCTCAATCGGCCATCCTGGGTATGCATAAGATCGAAGAGCGTGCTGTGGTGATCAATGGACAAATCGTAGCACGACCGATGATGTATCTCGCCTTAAGTTATGATCATAGGATCATCGACGGAAAGGAAAGCGTCAGCTTCCTCGTAAGGGTGAAAGAACTGCTGGAACATCCGGAACTCCTGTTGTTTGGAAAAGACCCGGTGAAAACCTTACTGGAAGTCTGATGATAAATGGCAGGTTCTATTCCTATCTCAATACGGCAAAACTGCTGATTGAAAATTATGAAGGTGATGTTCCCTTTCATCATTATATCAAACAATATTTCAGGGAAAACAGCAAGTATGGATCGCGCGACAGAAAGCAGATCAGTGCACTGTGCTATAGTTATTTCCGTGCCGGCAGGGCAGTAGTTTCAGGAGATATGGATGCCAGGTTAAAAGCATCTTATTTCCTGTGTACTGATAAGCCAAATGAAATGCTGTCCTTTTTCAAGGAATCCTGGAATGATAAGGCAGGCGTAAGTGTTTCTGAAAAAATAGAGATTCTGGGCCACTCACATATACGTATAAACGAACTATTTCCTTTTGCATCAAAACTCACTAAGGCCGTGGCTGAGGAACAGGGTTCATTTGTTTTGTCACACCTTATACAGCCCGACCTTTTCCTGCGAATGCGGCCCGGAAGGGAAAAGACAATCGAATATAAGCTGACTAAGGCCAGCGTCCCTTATAGTGTTTTCGGTAGCGCTATTGTATTGACAAATAACACCGATGTTTCAAAGATTATAGACACTGACAGGGAGGCTGTTGTGCAGGACTTAAGTTCGCAAGAAATGGGTCGTGTTATTGCGAAAGCCGATGCAGCGATTCCGAAGCGAATGAAAGGTCCGCTGGTATGGGACTGTTGCGCCGCCAGTGGAGGCAAGTCCCTGCTGGCTTTTGACGTCATTGGTAACATGGAACTAACGGTAACTGATATACGAAAATCAATCCTGGAAAACCTCCAGGAAAGGTTTAATAGAGCCGGGGTTAAAACTTATCGGTCCATGGTGGCAGATCTTTCCCGTCCGGTTAAAGGGCTCGTTCCAACATTTGATATGGTCATAGCGGACGTTCCCTGTAGCGGATCTGGCACATGGGGGAGGACACCAGAGGAAATGCATTTTTTTAGTACGGAAAAATTAGTTGAATACAGCAAGCTCCAGAAAAAAATCATAGATAATATAGTTCCTTCATTACTGCCTATGGCACAGTTTTTATATTTTACCTGTTCTGTTTATGAAGATGAAAATGAACAGGCGGTTAATTACCTGGTGGAAAAGTATGGTTACCGGCTGAATAGTATGGAGACATTTAGGGGCTTTCATCGAAAGGCCGACACTATGTTTGCGGCCTGGCTTACTTCACCAGCCTGACCATCCGCCACCTGGCTATTACTTAACCAGTGTTATTATTCGCCACCTGGCTATTACTTAACCAGCCTGACCGTTCGCTTTTCCTTACCATCAATGACCCTGAGGTTGTAAGCACCACGTGGAAGACCGCCAAGATTGTTTTCTGTAATAGTATAAAATTGACCTTGTTGAACGGCGCGTTGGCTGGTTCTTAAAATTCGGCCTGCCATGTCCGTTAGTTGAACGGTGAGAGTTCCGGTATTGTTCGCTTTAATAAAGACGGTAATACCTGAAGTAAATGGATTGGGAAAAGTTTTTATCCAGTCGTTTTCTAGGAGTTTTTCTTTTTTCCTGGCTACCAGTAAGTCAAAAGCGGCGTGCATATTCGGAATGCCATAGCCTACCCGGTCATCGGGATTGCTATACTGGCTTGAACTTCTTTGCACGGCGTCAAGGATCTGCATGTTAGTGAATTCCGGAAAAGCCTGCCATAAACACGCAATCAGTCCGGCAAGGTTGGGGTTAGAAAACGAAGTTCCATTTCCCTGGGCAACCTGATCGTTAGTCTGTATAAAGTATGTTCCCCATCCAACAGAAGCCACGTTAGGCTTTACCCTTCCATCAGCGCTTGGTCCGTAGCTTGAAAAAGATGCAGGTACACCGCTGGCGTTTACTGCACCGATGGCAAATACGCTATCTCCATCGGCCGGTGCAGCGATATACTTCCATGAACTTGTTCCGTCGTTGCCGGCACTGTTACAAACAATCATTCCTTTTTTCATGGCCAGGTCTGCACCATTGGTGATCATTGTTGTGCGTCCGTTCATATCAGCGTATGTGTGATTGAAAGATGCATTATCAAAGCGTGTATACCCCAGAGACGAGGAAATGATATCCACCCCCAGGCTGTCGGCTTTTTCCGCAGCCACCACCCAATTGTGTTCTTCTACGGGAAACTCAGTTGCAACTTCTTCTGTGCGAAAAAGATAATATGATGCTTTTGGTGCGGTACCAACCAGGATTCCAGGTTTATTAGCGGCTAAAATAGAAAGGCAATACATGCCGTGTGGGTGATCTTCGTTAACACTGGTTTCGTTTTTTACGAAGTCATATTCACCGAGAATCAAGTTATTTTTTCTGAGGCTGTCGAAAGCCGTAAGTGTTTTATAGTTGAAATACCCTGCATCGAGCATCGCAATGGTGATACCCTGCCCCATGAACCCTGCGTTATGCAGAAATTCACCTTCGTGTATATGGATCTGGCCGTAGGCCGGACCATAATTCAAAACATCAGACTGTATATTATTGGGTGTGGCAGGTTGGTTTATGATTGAATTGAATTCAGCCTTGAATTTGTCTTCGTTGGTGGCTACAATGGTTGCCTGATCAGCAATGGGAGCCGCAGATCTGACGAAAGAAAGCTGGCTTATTTTATTTAGTGCTGCTGCATCAGTTGTAACAATTAATGCCTGGTTCAGCCATTTGGAATAACTGAAAACAATTACGCTTCCTGCGGCGCGAAGGCTGTCAAAAAAACGCGCAGGCGCCGGAAGGTCGGTACTGTCGGTCTGTATATTATAACGGGTTCTGCGGGCGATGGCTTTTGAAGAAAGATAGGCAGATGGATTGCCGAGTGTATATGGTGTTCCACCTTTGTTGGTAAACTGAATAATATGCCTGGAGTACTGTGCATCCGCGGTTAAGGAGATCAAAAAAAATAGGGCAATACAGCTTGCTTTCATCTGCTGTTTAATTGTGGTTCAATAGGGTAAGCTTAATGCCATAGCAATTGGCCTCATAGTTTTGTGTGGCTGGTTGCCAGGCCTCGTAAAGAAATTCTTTGTACACCAGACCAACGCCTTTTGCATATGTTTCAGACGATTTGGTGATTGCGTAAAAGAAATTCTTGTTCGACGGATCACCATTTACCATGTCGACCTGGTTAACGGTGATCGTTGTATCAAACACGTTATTATTAGATACAAAAGGTTGGCCAATGTTTTCGTAGAAATATTCCCAGTTTTCGTAAAAACGTAAAAAATTGTCGTCCGTGTTGATGTAGCTATTTCCTGCCCAGGTTGTAGCGTCTGCAACGGGGTTAACTAATTTGATGAACCTGAGGTTATTTTCTATGAACTGATACGTTCTGGTAGAGGGAATAACAATAAAACTGGCATTGTCGAACCACTTTGTAGTGTCGGTATTACTCCTCATCATGCGCCTGATGCGGTAACCAGGATTTCCAAGGTTATCGGTTACTTCTGCGTCCACAAAATCCTGTATGATATATGACCGGACGTCTTTCTTGGTGCTCAGGTTGATGTACACGGTTGAATCCAGACGGTACGTAATATATTTACCCAACTGCAGTGGATAATATTCCTCGATTTGAATGGAGGATGGCTTACTTTCTGTTTTTTCACAGCTTCCCATGATTAACATCAGCATAGCGCTGATGATCAGGGGTATGATAATTTTCTTCAGCATTCGGATTTCTAACGTTTTACAAGTCTGATTATTGCTCAAACGGCCGGGTTATAGCGTTGAATAAGCCCTCCGCCAATGACGTCATTGCCATCATAAAATACCGCACTTTGCCCTGGCGCCACGCCTTTTGCGTCTTCGAAAAACTTCACGTTCACCATATTGTCTTTCGGATGCAATGTCGCCAATGTGCCTTTGTCTTTGTACCTGATTTTTACCACCGATTCCATACCCTCATAAATGTTGTCGTATTTGATCAGATTGATCCTTCCAACGGTCATTTCAGTCCGGTTGAGCTCAGGCTCATCACCAAGCACCACCGTATTGGATTCCGGAATGATTTCCGTTACAAATACCGGTCTGCCCAGGGCAATATCCAGACCTTTTCGTTGTCCAACCGTATAAAAAGGATACCCTTTATGTTTCCCGAGAATTTTTCCGGTTCGATCGGTAAAATTTCCACCGTCAAGCTTTTCTTCAAGTCCTTCAACCCTTCTTTTCAGGAATCCGCGATAATCATTATCGGGTACAAAGCATATTTCGTAACTCTCTGATTTTTTCGCTAGTTCGGGATATCCCATGTCATGCGCCATTTGACGGATGGCGGTTTTGCGGTAGTCACCAATCGGCAACAAGGTCCGGCTAAGCAGGTCCTGCTGAAGTCCCCACAGCACGTAGCTCTGGTCCTTTGTTTCATCGAGCCCCTTACTGATCAGGTAGCGGCCATTCTCATTCCGCACATTAGCATAATGACCGGTCGCAATAAACTCGCAGTCCAGCGCATTAGCACGTTTTAAAAGAGCCCTCCATTTGATATGGGTATTGCACATCACGCATGGATTGGGCGTGCGCCCTGCCAGATATTCTTCCACAAAATTATCGATTACAAAATCACCGAATTCTTCCCTTATGTCCAGTATAAAATGTGCAAAGCCATGGTGCACGGCTGCAGCTCTGGCATCATTGAACGAATCAAGGTTACAGCAACCTGTCTCCTTTTTTCCTCCGCCGGCTGAGGCATAGTCCCATGTTTTCATGGTAATGCCCACCACTTCATACCCTTCATGGTGAAGCATAAGTGCCACAACGGTACTGTCAATACCGCCACTCATGGCCACCAAAACTTTTCCCTTCCTGCTCATTGTCCAATTTTTGCAAAGATAGTCGATTTTAACGGGTAGCTATTTATCCCCCCTCTGTGGAAAAAACCATCGTTCAATGAAGTAAATACCAATTTTGACCCAAAGTATTTTTCCGAAATTGCTAGTCTAAATAATCGTTATGATAAAGTTACAAGTAATCGGAAATCTGGGTAAAGACTGTTTAACAAACAGCGTGAATGGGAAGTCTGTGATGAATTTTAATGTTGCGCACACAGAAAAATACAAAGACGCTTCTGGTCAGCAGAAAGAAAGGACCACTTGGGTGGAGTGTGCCTATTGGTCAGACAGGACTGCTGTTGCACCTTACTTGCGAAAAGGAACCCAGGTGTATGTAGAAGGAACGCCTGAAGTAAGAACATTTACCCGCAACGATGGTACATTCGGTGCCTCGCTGACACTAAGGGTGTTAAGTGTTCAATTACTCGGTGGCGGAAGATCAGAGGGTGGTTACCAGAATGAACAGCAGGGAATGGGTTCAGGTGCACTACAGGTGCCAGCCGAAATAACCGAACCGGTAGACGACCTTCCTTTTTAAAATGTGGTAATTGTTCAATGCGATAGTGTGTGGGCAAATTGACTCCTTCTTCGACCATGAAGAAGAGATTTTGCATAAAGCATTAGCAGTTCAAAAATTTGGCGCGTTACTTAGAGGAATGTATTAGTAATTCATATACATTGAACTCTTGCGACGCGCCAATTCAAACCGATGTGGACCACAATTACGGTCCGATTCAAGCAGTGACTACTTATAGACGCGCCAGAAGTCCGATCTCATAAGCATTAATAAATGGTTCGATGTCTTCAACTGTAAGGGGTCTGGACTTATTAAAATAGTTGATGACAAACATATATCCGTTCGGGCTTTCGGATTTCATGAACGCGTTGGCCAAATTCAGTTGGTCACTTTCTTTCAATTGACCTGTAACAGGGTCCCAGATTTCACGGGCACATAAACAACCGAGTGTTGGTGAAATGGGATAATATGGCTTGCCGGAAAAATAACCGGGGTCAATTGTGGTTCCGTGTGCAATGATCTCCGAACGGCCGATCTTTCCCGCCTGAAAGGATTCATACACGGGGTAATAATCTTTCCACGACGGTGGAAGTAATTCCTGATATGCTGTAAGCGGTTCCGATGTGTCCGCAGCTGGCAGGAAAAAATCTTTGCAATACAGTTCATTCGGCATGATCATTTGGAGGTTTGGCGTAGGCCCAATGAAATTATTGTTTGAAGTATCAACGCCTGTAATCCGGTAGAGACCCTGCGGAGTATTCCCATTGGTAATAAAATAAGGAAGGGAAGACGCTGAACGGGCAAGCTGCTGTATGGTGATCAGTTTTCCGTGGCGGTCCCGGGCGAAATGTCCATCCTCATACTGTATTACAGCGATACCTGGAAAATCACGGTTCCATTGTTGAAAAGAGTAGACTGTTTTTTGACGGTGGGTCTGCTGGTAAGAAAACAAGTCCTGTATGGGCGGATATTCTCTTTTGATAGCATAATCTTTCAGGTAAGCCAACAATTCCTCCATCAAATCGTCATTGGCATCCTGCTTATATTTTTCTTCTACAGTGGCAATGATTTTTTGTCTTAAATCCGGATAAAGGTTAAACAGCCACAGCTGGATCATGGCATATAGCTTAGTATTTTTTTCTTTTTTACTGATGCTGAGCATTTGCGCTGTGAAGCCTTTTGGCTGAACTGTGTGCATTGCTTCAAGAAAAGATCGCCTGGTTTCAATATCGAGTGAATCATTATAGGCAGACAAGATTTTTTTGAATCCTTTCGACACTGTATCATCAAATACCATGAATTGGCTGATCGCCCAGAAAGCTGACTGGTAGCGATATTCATTTTGCTTGTTGAGTGGAAGGGTGAATGTCTGGTAAATGGTTACCAGGTGAAGGCTTGTTTTCAAATTCTCTCTCTGATTCTGCAGCACAAAGGTTGACCTTATTCCGTTTGCCGGAAACTGGGCCTGGGTATGTAGGTGCATGATCAACAAGATGAGGATGAATATCTTATTTATCATGTCATAAACTTATCATTATTTTTCGAAAGAATTTCTTCCGCGTCACAGAAAATAATTTCCTTCTTATTGTATGTGTGGAGAAATATTTTTTGCATTGGTTCCTAAAGCGGAAATTAGAAAATATGATGAAGACAATTTTGCATAATGCTATAAGCGCTATGTTGTTATTAAACAGCTTCTTGGTAACCCATGTGTTTTCGCAAACAACACTGAAAACACAAGTGTTGGTTATCGGTGGAAGTACAGGAGGCATTGCTGCAGGAATACAATCGGCCCGGAGTGGAGCAAAAACTATTATTGTGGAACCCACGTCTATGCTAGGCGGAATGCTCACATCCGCAGGGGTCAGTTGCACAGATGGCAATAATGCTTTGCAAAGTGGTATCTGGCAGGAATTCCGGGAAAATTTATACAGGCATTATGGTACCCGGGATCTTTTTACCGGATGGGTAAGTGAAACATGCTTTGAACCGCATGTTGGAGATAGCATTTTTAAATCTATGGCGGGGAAGGACATAAATTTATCTGTTAATTATAGGTATAGATTTTTGCATACCCTCAAAAAAAACAACCTGGTCACCGGTGCGGTGTTCCTCGGCAACAATGATAGCCTGGTGGTTTATTCCTCAATAACCATTGATGCAACTGATCTGGGAGATGTGTATGCTGATGCCGGTGCATCATACGACCTCGGGATGGAATCTCCGGAATATTCTAAGGAAAAAATGGCACCTGGCAAGAATAATATTATTCAGGACCTTACGTGGACAGCTATACTGAAAGACTACGGTCCGGGAATGGATATCAACATTGAGCGTCCCGCAAATTATGATTCAACGCAATACTTCTGTTGTTGTACCGATGCTCCCTGCATTTCCGGAAAGCCTTACCAGGTGAATGCAGAAAAGATGCTGGATTATGGCAGGCTTCCGAACAACAAATTCATGATCAACTGGCCCGCCCATGGAAATGATTTTTATGTTAATGCGGTGGAAATGATACCCCCGGAACGAGAGAAATACTGGGAATTAGCCCGTGAAAAAACTATGGGCTTCATTTATTTTATACAGAAAGAACTCGGGTATCATAACATCGGACCTGCCCGGGATGAGCTCAATAATGGAATGGCGCTGATTCCCTATCACCGGGAAGGAAGGAGGTTAAAAGGTGTGGTGCGACTGAACGCCGAACATCTTATCAGACCTTTTGTGGGACAGCCACTATACAGAACCGGTATATCCGTTGGTGATTACCCGGTTGACCATCATCATTCACCTGGGAAAAAGGCACCTGCTATTGATTTTCCCGAAGTTCCATCCTTCAATATTCCGTTAGGAGCACTTATCCCCGAAAAACTGGATGGTTTGATCGTTGCGGAAAAAGGTATTTCCGTATCCAATATCGTGAACGGATCAACCCGACTGCAACCCTGCGTTTTGCTGACGGGTCAGGCAGCGGGGATTCTTGCGGCCCGTTCGGTGAAGGGAAAAATACAACCACGACGTGTTTCGGTAAGATCAGTGCAGGAAGAACTATTACATGCCGGGGCTTACCTGATGCCTTATAACGATATCTCTATTAAAGATAAAAATTGGATCAATATACAGCGGGTAGGGGTAACCGGTATATTACGTGGTTTGCTTAAGCCCGAAGGATGGGAAAATAAAACATATTTCAAGCCTGATTCTACGGTGAATTACCGGGATTTCATCATGTTCTTTATGGAAGGGCTACCGGAGTATAAAAAAAGACTGGGAAAGATAAAAATCCATGATGGCGAAATGACGCAGGAAGATTTATTTCAGGTAATCATTACTGTTAGTAACAAGGAGGAGATCAGACAATCCTATCGTGATCGGTGGCATGGAATAACAGGTGAATCATTTAACCCCGGCCTGGCTGTGACAAGAAGGCAAGTTGCTGTGATCACAGACCTGATGGTGAATCCATTCCGGCTGCAGCGGGTGAATATGCATGGCGAACCTGTAGGTAAATAGCAGCTTCATGCTTTTGGGACTTTGATTAAAAGCAAATCACTATAAAGATTATTCCGTTGTGAACACATTTAAAGCGGCGCAAGTCGCTTTTTTATTTGAATATACACTAGAAAGTCATTTCCAACTACTAAAGGGGTAAATCTGCCTAATTTTGTCCTCATGGAGAAATGTTATCCCGTCAACACCTTAGTCGAATTTACCAAATCAGTTTTTTTGCAGATTGGTTGTTCAGCGCAGGATGCCGTTACGGCAACCAATGCCTTGCTCTCTGCTGATCTTCGCGGAATAGACTCCCATGGCATTGCACGTCTTGTGGGCTACGTAAGACTTTGGGAAGCAGGGAGAGTGAATGCTACACCGCAGATCAGGATCATCCATGAATCACCATCAACGGCAGCTGTAGATGGTGATAGCGGGCTGGGATTGGTGGTTGCGCCTTTTGCCATGCAGGTTGCTATCGA
>JANMMA010000448.1:0-9547 GCA_031372815.1 Sphingobacteriales bacterium | reverse complement strand
CGGCCTTAACCTTCAATAAACGATATACTGTTGCTGTTGCTTCCTTTGGCGGTGTTAATGTGGCAAGGTCCTTGCATTTATTCAGCCATTCACCCATGGCCATAAAAGACATTCTTGGAACCCTCCAACTCCCCGTTTTTGTGAAGCCCAATAACGGAGGGTCAAGTATTGGTATGAGTAAAGTGAACACTGAAAATGAATTGGCGCCGGCGTTGGAAAAAGCATTCCGGGAAGATGACCAGGTACTGGTCGAAGAATTTATCAGTGGCCGCGAATTTACCATAGGTGTATTTAGAAGCAGGGGTGAAATCATTACACTTCCATTTACAGAAATCCTCACGGAAAAAGAGTTTTTTGATTACGAAGCAAAATATGGCGGAAAGTCTACCGAAGTAACACCGGCAGAATGTACCCCAGTGGTCGCCGAACAGGTAAGGAGCACAGCAAAGAAAGTGTATGAAATTTTCAATTGCAGGGGAATTGTGCGTATGGACTTTATTTACGAGAATGTAAAGTCTACCCCATACCTCCTTGAAATCAATACCGTGCCCGGACAAAGTGAAGCAAGTATAGTTCCCCAACAGGTGATTGCAAACGGCTGGAACCTGAAGGATTTTTATTCAGCTCTTATAGAAGAAGCCCTTACTTCAATCAAACCCCAAAAACAGGATTAACGTGCCCGATAATATTTTAAAGAGATCATTACCACTTAATATTTTGCTGGGCATTGGCGTGTCGCTGTTTTTCCTTTTTTTATTCCTCCAGACATTAAATTTCTGGACTAACCATGGCGAATACCTGAGGGTACCCGAAGTAAAAGGAAAATCACTCGCGGAAGCTACTGCTATCCTTGAAAAACAGGGATTTGAAGTAATCGTCCAGGATTCTGTTTTCCAGGACACAACGTCTCCACTCGCAGTAGTTAAACAAATTCCTGATCCCGATGCAACGGTTAAGGTTAACCGAACCGTATACCTGACCGTAAACCGTGCAACACCTCCACTGGTAGATATGCCAAACCTGGTGGGTATGAGTTTCCGTAACGCAGAACTTGAACTTAGGTCAAGGGGACTTAAACTTGGAGATACATCGTACGTTCCGGACATAGCCAAAAATGCTGTTAAGGACCAGTTTGTGAACGGAAGTTCTGTTCGGCCAAATATAAAGATAGCTATGGGTACCGTTGTATCACTAGTGCTGGGCGCAGGAATAGGAAGTGAAGACATTCCCGTTCCCGACCTCTTCGGAATGCCGTATCCCGAAGCAATGACGTTGCTGGAAGCCAATGGCATCGATCTTGGTGTTGTACTACCGGATAATGACCTGAGGGATACCACTGCGGGTTATGTATACTGGCAAAACCCGCCAAAATATTCAGAAGAAAGAAAATTGAACCGTATCAGGACCGGACAAATGATGGATATACGCCTGAGTTTGGTTAAGCCTGTTCGGACAGATTCTGTACCTCCACCGGCAAAAAATGATTATTAAAAAATTCCTTATGAATAATATTACACCTGAAGAAGTGAAATTAAGGCTTGATGCAGGAGAGAAACTGGCACTGGTAGACGTAAGGGAGCCATCTGAAAATGCCGAATTCAATATTGGCGGAGTTTTATTGCCATTGGGTAAGATCAAGGAGTTCGACATTGATCAGATTGAATCACTGAAGGATAAGGAGGTTATTTTATACTGCCGCAGTGGAAACAGGAGTGGACAGGCGGGCATGATGCTCGAAACCATGGGTTTTACCAATGTAACAAACCTGGTGGGTGGTATGATGGCATGGCAGGAGAAGTACAGATGATTATTGAGTCACTGTGATCTGTAACATTTCGTAAGTTCCTTATGTTCGTTGCAACGACTGCTAAACGTAGTCATGTTGTTTATTTCGCCTTTACCATTTTCACTTCCGGAGGATAGTTCCAATTTTCGTCTATACGTCTGAGTAAGCGATTGTCCGGCATCGCCGAACGAATAAAGTACCTAAAGGATGCAATATATTTTCCACCCGGTGGAATGAACATTTCTCCGTCGATGACGGGGGCATAAACCCAGTAAGGCATATTGGGATGGACCCTGATTTTTTGCGGATAGCGGATATTGGTGTTATGATTGAAGACCGTTACAGCACTCATCTGTCCGTCCACATTTCCATACGCTGTTACCCATTTTGCAGCAGTGTTATTGGCGACACTATCCTTTATGCCTTCGCTGGTAAGAATATTCCAGTTGTTTCTGAAATATTTTTTATTGAACGGATCCCATTCTTTGCTTCCCCGAAAGGCCATCCCGCCATAAATGTATTTATTCAGAAAAAGGGTATCCGTTGTAATATTGGTCTGCTCAAGTGAAAGATCGATGAGAAAATAATCCGTGAATGGATAAGCCCTGACGGTCCATTCTTCCTGCAATACAACGCCAAACTTCAGACTAACGTATTCCTGTCTCGTACGCAGTTCGGCAAAAACAGGGCCCCCTGATTTCGACACAACATCTTTGAATTGAATGGTACCGGTCAACTGATGCTGGTTCCAAAAATCAACGTGCTGTTTTCTGAAAGTATTGTTTGTCCACGCATGAAAAATGGCGTGTTGGTGCGCATGATTTGATGGAAAATCGTCCGTCATTATTTTGCCATCCGGGCTGTATAAGGGATGAATGAAGCCGCTTCTTTTGTAGTAAGCCGGACTGTCGGCCGGGGGCTCTGCGATGGCTGTATGGTAAAAATAGACGGGCTTTTCTTTGATTCTCATTTCAAGTCCGGCATCAGTTTCATGAAAGTCAAACGGGATAGAGCCGTTACTGTATTTCTTTAATGAAACCGACATTGTTTGTCCAGCCGCAAGTGAATCCAGTATAAACATTGCCTCATGCTGACCGGTCCACTGTAAGGGATAGTTTTTTTTTGTGCGTGCATTGTACAGCCCATAGTTGTTCCTATCTGCAGGCTTTGCTATGGTTACCGTCACAGGTGAGTTTACATAGTTTGTTGATCTGGCATTTATTAGAAATTGTTGTGCATGGGAAGAACATGCAGCAAAGAACGACAACAAGAATATTAATGATCTCATAATAAATGCTGTCCTTAAATGTACACATAAAAAAATGGCGCAATCAATTGACTGCGCCATTAAAGCCTAAAATTTTCCTAACCATTACTGCTTAACATGCGCACTTGGGAACTTGAATACAAGTCCACCACCCAGACCAAACTGCATCAGTGACGAGTAGCTGCTGACACCTAGCGTTAAACGCTGATAATTAATTTTTCTTTGTTTTGTCCAGTTCTCCAATGAAGGGAATTTCGTCCTGTATCACTGCACGAAGCTGGGTCTGCAGGTATATTTCTGTTTGCATAAACTGTGTTGCTTTTAAAGGAGAAACAGCCTTGCTCATTTTCTTATAGTATTTCTCCTGCAGCTTCAAAATGCTGCCTTAATTTTTAAACAACCTGTCGCCCAGTTTTTTTGCCTGGTCATTGGTAATGTTTGTATACTGGTTAGCGTAGTCTTTTATAATGCTGATCCGGTCGTCACCCAGTACTTTACGCTTAGCCGAGTATTCTTCATAAAGCGGCCAGAATTTTGTGCCGTCAGCTTCAGAAAGATTAAGAAACTGGCTGATAATGTCTTTCTTTTCCTTACCGAACATTTCACGTAGCATTGCCATTTCGTCATTAGATTGTGACATGGCAGCAAATCCAAAACCGATGGCAAATAACAGAAAAATTGCTTTTTTCATTTGAGACTTGTTAATGATGTTTATTTTCTAACCTTAAGATCCTGGTTTAGTTTATCTGTAAGAAGCATAGTGTAGTCCCTGCTGAATTTTGAAATGGAACCAGGATCGTAGGCTTCTGACTGGGCAGACCATACTAATTTTTCTGAAGCAGCATCAAACAGGTTGGCTTCCATGAAATATGTTTTATCCGTGGTGTAATATCCCGGACTATACATGGTTGGACTCATATAACCATAGTAACCTCCAAATCCGTATCCATATCTTGAATAAGGAGCATAACTTACCGTTCCGGGCACGTAGCGTGTTTCACTGGTTTTGTCTACCAAACTGACAGTAAAGATGGCATCACAACCAAGTTCCGTAGCTTTTGCGAGTATAGTTTCCTTGGTAGGTGCAGATTCTTTCGTGAACTGTGGTGTAAAGTATTCTGAGCTTTTATATACTTTATAACCTTTTGCAACAGCTTCTTTAGCGAGATCTGTTTCAACGATGTTTCTCGCTGCCTGATTTTGGGTCATGGCGAGGATAAAGACGGCATTATATTTTTTTGTAAGGTCGGCTTCCTTATTAACCCATGAACTGGTGATTTTTTGTGAAGAACCACAAGAAACCAGGTAAATGGTAAGAGTGACAATGGAGAGAACGTAATTTTTTTTCATTTCGGGTAAGTTAACAGTTTAGTGTATTTGACAGTAACCCCCTTATGTGGGGGATATTTTTCATCGGCAAATATAGCGGGTACCTATTTATTATTTTTCGTGTTATGTAGTAAATATCTTACGCTTATAGCACCATTCACAAAACTAAAGTCGTTGCCATTAACAAAAAACCAGGTAGGGGACCAGTCGAATTGAATATTTAATGGGAGCATCTTAAATCGCCAGTCGATACCAATTATTCCAGTGGCACCAAGCCTGAATTCATTACCGAAGGCCATGGTTGGACCAACACCCAAAAAGGCGCTAACCTGCTTCGATCCGCTCAGCGGAGCCAGCTTTTCCCAAAGACCTGTGACTGTAAATCCATCGACGTTATTGTCAAAATTCCATCCAGCCATGAATTCCAGGGCAGACGTATTGTATCCGTTATATTTTTTGATATTCAAGGCAGATACACCTCCAAAGCGGGCGCCAATAGCTAGTTCACCGCCAACAGGCTTCTGGGCAAACGCGGAAAAGGTGGAACATAAAATGGAAACTGAAAAGAAAAGGACTTTAAATCTGGACATACATTTCATGTTGGTTTTCGAATAAATAGCTTGTTATCATACCTTGAAAACCGGCAAATATACTTGATGCTGTACCGCCTGCACGCAGAATTCGTTTCAAATAATAATTGAAAACAACCCCCGGAATCTTTTACAAGGCAATAAAATGCCCGGATTAGCGGCACAGCAACAATAGTATTTTGTTTACTATTTTCAATTTACCAGAAAATGAAACAATTGTTCTTTGTGTGAATTATCATTTCATGAAATGTTTAGCCAATGAGGTTCGTTTAGAATTTACAATTCAGCACAATCATGAAGTTGATACCTGCCATGGGATAGTAATAATTTTCTGTTTGAAGAGATCCACCGTTGTAGTATGAAAAAGTATATCCATTCGGTTCATATAATGCGTTAAACACATTCATCACATTTGCAGACAGGTTGATCTCGTTCATAAAATGCGGATTTATGCGGTAACTCAACCTAAGGTCCTGTGTGAAAAAGGGGTCCAGAGAACGGCCTTTCAGGGAAGTATTGTCGAGATATTGCCTTGATACATATTTACCCGCAAGGGAAAAATCTACGCTCTTGGCAGGATGAATGTTCAGGGTATATCCACCTATAACCGCAGGAGAAAATGAAATATCAGCCGCATTAAACAGTTCAGACTTCTGGCCCCCGTTATCATAATCATCGTAATAGGCCGTATAGTTGCTGACCTTATTTCTACTTAGTGCAAGATTTGCCAGGGCATCAAGCCAATTAAATGGTTTCCATTTTCCAGTTAATTCCAGTCCAGCCCTGTAACTATTCGGGATATTGGTTCGCGTGTAGGCGCCCACGTCATTAACCTGCCCCGTGAGCACGAGTTGGTCACGGTAACTCATATAAAACAACGTTGCTCCCCATCCGAACACAGCATTTCTTTGTTCGATCCCTGCCTCAAGGTCATAAAGTCTTTCAGGCTTTGGTTGAACATTAATACCCGCCTCGAAATCGTCACGATTGGGTTCTTTGTTGGCCACAGCAATGGAAGCATAACCTGTCCAGTTTTTGTGTGCATAGCTGACACCTGCTTTGGGATTAAAAAACAGCCAGTTGTTTTTGCTTGTCAGCCCGGGGTTATTCCTGAATCCATAGATGTTGTACGCAACTTTCCTAAGTTGGATATCCGTAAAAAGTGACCAGTTGTCCCACATTCTTTGTTGCCATTTACCGTAGATATTATAGTCGGATTTATTGGCTGAAAGCTCATACCAGCGATAGTTATCAGGAAATCCCGCTGACGCCCAGGTAACATCTCCATGGTGTCGACCGAGGTACTTACTCCAGGCACCCCCAACAATAATTTCGGTGGATGGCTTTTTATACTGAAGGGAGAAAGTATTGCCAAAAAAATCATTGTCCAGCCATAATTGCCGGATGAGGTCAGTTTCGCGAAGTGTATCAGATCCGAAAACCGCATCGGGAAGGCCATAAGTTGAATATGACTCTCCGGCTTTATATTGTTCATAATATCCCGCACCCCGGGTATAAAACATGGCAAGGTTCAGGTTCCAGTTGGTCGTAAGTACTTTATTATAAAATAGTTGGTAATGGGTCTGGCGGTAGTTGTCGGTTTCGTTATCGTAGGCCCCCCCCGGCCGTTCAGTGCCTTCAGCATTAAATTTTCGGTCAGACTGCAGCAGGATTTGAGGAACGCCATACCAGGCCTGATAAGTTTTTTCCTTTCCGGAAAAAACATTCAACCTCAGGGAGGAGGTGTTGGTAAGGTAAGCGCCGGAAACAAAGAATGACTGCAGGTTAGCTTTGGCGCGGTCGATATATCCGTCACTGCTAATCCTGGAAAGGCGGGCGTCAAAAGTGAAATGGTTTTTCAACAGACCGGTTCCGGCAGAGAAGGTATTTTTCCAGCTATTGAATGAACCATAACTGTTGTTCAGTTCGGCATAAGCTTCGTCCCTCACTTCATTGGTAAGCAGGTTCATGGTGGCCCCGAATGCGCCTGCACCATTGCTGCTCGTTCCCACTCCTCGCTGAACCTGGATGCTGTTCAGTGAAGAAGCGATATCAGGGAGATTAACAAAAAATATACCTTGTGATTCGGGATCATTGTAGGGGATTCCATTGATGGTCATATTAATGCGCGTAGGATCTGACCCACGAATCCGTATGCCTGTATATCCTATAGCGTTACCAGCGTCGGAATTTACCACCACCGATGGCGTCTGGTTCAGGATAAAAGGTAGGTCCTGTCCAAAATTTCGCGGTTCAATAGTAGCGGACGATAGGGTTGTTTTGGTAAACGGCGAACGCTCAGAGGCCCTGACGGCAAATATTTCAACTGGTTCCATGAGCTGGGTTTTTCGTTCCAGCTCAATCTGCCAATTTTCTTGTGATGTAGGAAAATAGGCCATAAAAGGTTTAAAGCCAATGGCGGTAACCTCGATCATTACTTCACCAGCTTGCGGTAACACGATCCGGAAATCTCCGTTGTTATCTGACAACAACGTTTTTCCACCAGGAATCCTCACGGTGGCATTTACCACTGGAGATGCAACATTTTTTTCCGAAACATGTCCTTTCACCTGTACCTGGGCCACGGAATGGGTGGATACCAGCAGGGTTAGTACGGCGATCATTAATTTTTTCATCTGTTTTTGTTAGAGGTCTCCATCTCACTGGAAACATTTTTTACAAAAACAGGAAAGGAGAGGAAGTGAGACTCTGACCTTCCCTGCGCAGGCATTATCCTGATCAGGTTCTACGGGTATGTTCTCAGCTTCGGCATCTGCCTAAGCACCCCGGGAACGAACTACAAAATTAATAAAAAATGTGTTCCTTACCTGTAACTATTTAATGGCCGTAATCGTATTATACAAAAAGCAAAACAAAATGAAACAGGCAGGATGGATATTAACGTTCATAATTTTAGCACTCAGCAGCCAGGCACAGGAGAAAGTAATTGTTGATAAAAACGCGCAAACCAGGCAGGTAGACGAGTTTGATGGTGTGTCGGTCTCAGGGGCCATCGAATTATTTATTTCACAAGGCGCCCAAAATCTAGCGGTGAGTGCGGCAGACGAAGAAAAGATAAATGACATTGAGACTTATGTGGAAAACAGGATCCTTTATATACGTTTTAAATCAAAGAAAAGCTGGTGGTCCGACCAATGGAATACTACCGGCCGCAATTTTCGTGCTTACGTATCAGCCCCTTTGATCAAATCACTTAGTTCTTCTGGTTCGGGTAACATCAAGATTGAAGGTGTCTTGAAAAGCAAGGATATGGAGATTGAAATTTCGGGATCAGGTAATGTGAATGGTAATATACAATCAGAGACCCTTGAAGTGAACCAGAGTGGTTCATCAAACATAAGG
The DNA here is from genome assembly GCA_031372815.1 of Sphingobacteriales bacterium. Lineage (GTDB taxonomy): Bacteria > Bacteroidota > Bacteroidia > Chitinophagales > Chitinophagaceae > Pollutibacter. Next base: position 1,212 of record JANMMA010000448.1, on the reverse strand, counting down.
CTGAGTGGAGTTGCTACGAATGCAGACTTCGAATGTTCCGGATCAGGAAATATCATTTGTGGCGAATTGAGTGCTGACTTCTGCCGTGTTGAAATGAGTGGTTCAGGAAACGCGGAACTGTACGTAAATAAAGAACTCTCTGCAGAAATCAGCGGGTCCGGAAATATTCGCTACAAGGGCGAAGGTACTATCACTAGTTCTTCTGTCGCTGGTTCCGGAAAGATTAAGAAAATATAACAGGCGAAAATGTAAAGCAGGAATTTTTACATGTTCTCATTTACAAAAACCATGACCATGAAATCAATTAGCATAGCCTTCGCACTGAGTTTGCTGCTCCCTTTTATGGTGCAGGCACAGGAAAATAAGGTCGTCATCAATGACCCGCTTGCCCTGGTAAGGAATGTGCAGCCATTTAGGGAAATAACGGTGTCTGGTGGTATAGACCTGTTTCTTTCTCCGGACACAAAAGAAACGGTGGTCGTAAGCGCTAAATCTGAAGAATTTCGGGACAAGATTGTTACCCGGGTAACGGGCAACAGGCTGGAAATATATTTTGATGATAAGAAATGGATGAACAATCGGCCCGACATGCGTTTGAAGGTATATGTATCATTTCGTGAACTGAGTAGATTACAGGCATCAGGCTCCTCTGATGTTTTTGTAAATGGTGTTATCAAAGCGGATGACCTCACCGTGAAATTGAGTGGTTCAAGCGATTTCAGCGGAGCCATAGATGTGCGTAACCTGTCCATTGAACAGAGTGGCAGTTCGGACTCGAGGGTAAGCGGAAGGTCGGGTATGGTTAATGTTCACGTAAGTGGCGCCAGTGATATGAAAGCCTTCGATCTGCAAACGGATATATGTAATGCAAAAGCGTCCGGATCAAGTGATGTAAACATTACGGTAAATAAAGAAATATCAGCAGAAGCCAGTGGATCAAGCGATATTAATTATCGTGGTACCGGGGTAACTAAAGACATCAGGTCTAGTGGATCAAGCAGTATTAAGAAATCATCGTAAAGCTTTGTTTTATGATGATTTCTTAATACTGCAATGTGATAGTGCGATATTGCGATAGTGCGGGAGTGAAGGCTGACTCCTTTAACATCTAATTTTCACGATCCATCATCGCATTGCCATATTATCAATTTTTCCCCCTATATTTGCAGTCCAAATCGCGAAGTAGAGCAGCGGTAGCTCGTCGGGCTCATA
>JANMMA010000396.1:0-10151 GCA_031372815.1 Sphingobacteriales bacterium | reverse complement strand
GGTGATCTCGTGGAAGACAATTCTTTTAGTAGAGATGGGGTCCAGACCCAGTACCTCACACAGATGCCAGCTTATGGCCTCACCCTCGCGGTCCTCATCCGTTGCCAGCCAGATCTCATCAGATTTTTTAGCCATCTGTTTCAATTCCTTGACAACCTTTTCTTTATCTTCCGGAACAATGTACCTGGGTTGATAATTGTTATTCACATCTATCCCCATATCATCCTTCTCCAGGTCCCTGATATGACCAAAGCAACTGCGCACCTCGAAGTCTTCACCAAGAATTTTTTCGATGGTTTTGGCCTTTGCCGGGGACTCAACAATTAATAGATTTTTCGCCATATGGGTGGTTTCGGTAGCCTTAAACGCAGGAATCAGCGATAAATTTTAGTTTCTAACTGATTGTCTTTCAATGAAAATCAGGCGTTTTCCCGGCTCACGGCCTTGCAATAATACGGTAATGTGGCAAATTCAAAAAAAACAAGCCTGCAAAGACCCATGGGAAAAACAACAATTACAGGAAGGAAAATACCCTTTTTTTGACCTCAGCATCACGATAAATTCGGCTATGGCCCAGGCCACGGGTAAACACGAATTCTATATTGGGGTATTGCTTGCTGCTCACTTTCATCACATCCGAAATGGGGGTAATCTTATCATCCTCATCATGGATCCACAATACGGAGGCCCGGATATGCTTCATGGCCCTGCCGATAGAAAAATATGCAGGCTTATGGCCGGATCTTTTTTCGACCAGCGCGTCAAACTCTTTCCGTACTTTATCAGGAAGTTGCAGAAAAGTAAAAAATGAGTTCATGGCGGTCACCGATTCCGTAGCCGGAGCGATCAACACAAGTTTTGTCTGCGGTCCGTGCTGTACCGTTTCCAGGTAAAGGGAAGCCGCTATGCCGCCAAAAGAATGGCAAATGAAGGCGTTTATCGGACCATATAGTTCCACTACCTTCCTAATCATATCTACATATTGGGGCAGGTTAATGGTTTTGCCCTCACTTTGTCCGTGCGCAAGTGCATCAAAAGCCAGCACCTCGTAACCTTGTTTTATACCCCTTGAAATGAAGTGATCAAATTTATAGGACGATGATTCAAAGCCATGAAGAATGAGTAATTTTTTAGGTTGTGGATGGTTCCACCTAAAGCCGGATATCTTCTTCCCGTGCAATTTGAAAACCTGCCGCTCTGATAGTTTAAAGATCTCCGGTGCTTCCGCTGTTGATTTGTACTGTGGTGTAGAAAACAGCGTCAGGGCTTTTTCCGCAGCGCTTGCCGGCGAAACCACGGCCAGCATATTCAGCCTGGCCCTCACGTATCCTATAGCAATTTTCTGTGCAAGTTTCATTTGCTTAACTTACGCAAATATATAAACGTATTTTTCTATTGACAGACATTGTGATCATAGGTTCCGGGAATGTTGCCACAGTGATGGGTCGGAAGTTGGCAGCTGCCGGACATCATATTGTCCAGGTCGCAGGTCGCAACGCAGTATCAGTGCAGAAACTTGGTGCGTTGCTGGATTGTACATACACCACTGACTTTACTACCTTAAAAAAGGATGCCGGACTGTATCTTATCGCAATCCCGGATGATGCCTTATATCATATCGGCGACTGGTTGCATACAGGTTACTCCCTTACCGTCCACACAGCAGGTTCATTGCCTCGGGATGTTTTAAAAAAGGTGTCTTCAAGAATTGGGGTTTTCTACCCGCTTCAGTCCCTTCGCGCAGATGTTGTTCAGATACCTGAAATTCCCATGCTCATTGACGCAAATTCAGAAGACGCAACCGATGAGTTGATGCAGATTGCCAAATCCATAAGCGGATCGGTACAAATTGCTGGTGATGAATACCGAAAGAAAATCCAATTGGCTGCCGTGATATCCGGCAATTTCAGCAACCACCTGTTTGCGATTACGGAACGCTATTGCAGGGAGGAGTCCATTGAATTTTCGATGCTGATGCCCCTGCTGAATGAAACGGTTCACCGAATGACCTATTACCCTGCCGGGGATGTGCAGACTGGCCCTGCCCGTAGGCATGATATGGGAACCATCACCAATCATCTGCATATGCTGGAACGTCATCCAGACATCAAAAAACTATATGCAATGATGACCGATGCGATTATGGAACACTATACCAATACTGCAAATACCTAATACATGAACCTGCTGAAAAAATTTGTTCCTGTCACCACGATGATCTTTGATATGGATGGCGTACTTACCGATGGCGGACTAGTCATTATGCCCGACGGTGAATGGGTGAGGAGAATGCATATCAAAGACGGTTATGCGTTACAGTTAGCAGTGAAGGCAGGATACGAGATCATTGTGATTACGGGTTCATCCTCTGAACCCGTTGCGGCAAGGTTGAGAAAGCTTGGCGTTCAAAAAGTATATCAGAAAGTGACGGATAAATTGTTGTTGCTCGAAGAAATCATGGCGAACAGGCTAACCTCAGAAGAGATCATGTATATGGGCGACGACGTCCCTGATGCATCCATTATGAAAAGGGTCGGAATATCCTGCTGCCCTGTCAATGCCTCCAGGGATATCCTCGAAATAGCGGACTATATTTCTCCGGTTAAGGGCGGCGAAGGATGTGTGCGCGATGTTATCGAAAAGATCATGCGACTGCAGGGTAAGTGGAATAGCCATGCCGATGTTGCAAGTAGCTGAATCATTATCTTCACGAAATGAAACTGGCTGGAGCATTTTTTCGTTTGATCAGGTACCCCAACCTTTTCTTCATTGCAATAACGCAGTCCCTGTTTTACGTATCTGTTGTTATACCATCATTTCATAACGCAGGTGCTTTACCAACACTGACCCCCCAAAGCCTGCTGATATTAATCGCAGCTTCCATGCTTATCGCTGCTGGAGGATATGTTATCAACGATTATTTCGACCTAAATATTGACCGGGTGAATAAACCGGACAAGCTGGTTATCGGTAAGATCATAAAGCGGCGATGGGCCATTCTGTGGCACCTGGGTTTCTCACTCGCCGGAATCATCCTAAGCGTCATATTATCCGTTAGACTGCAGAATCCATTTCCGGCAGTATTTAATTTTGTTACAGTGATTTTGTTATGGTTTTATTCCACCACATTTAAAAAACAATTGCTGATAGGTAATATCATTATTTCGTTACTCACCGGATGGGTTGTACTGGTGATTTATGTGGCTGTCAATAAACTCAATATATACCGTTCCAATACGCCAGAGTTTGCAGCCCTGACACGCATATACAAATTTGCGGTGCTGTATGGTGGATTTGCGTTTATCATATCACTGGTGCGGGAAGTGATAAAAGATATGGAAGACATTGAGGGGGATATGAGGTACCATTGCAAAACAATGCCGATCACCTGGGGTATTCCTGCGTCAAAGATTTTTGTAGCCGTATGGTTGATCGTTTTAACAGGGGCCCTGGCTATCCTTCAGATCTATGCTTTACAATTACGATGGTGGTGGTCCGCACTGTATAGCTTTGTAACACTAGTGGTACCCCTACTGGTTATCCTGAAGAAACTCTTCCCCGCAAAAACGGCAAATAATTTTCATGAACTTAGTACAATGGTGAAGTTGGTGATGTTAACCGGAATTTTATCGATGTTATTTATCAAATGGTATTCCCAATGAAAAAAATTGTACTGGCATCATCTTCACCAAGGAGAAAGCAATTGCTTGAGTGGGCCGAAGTTGACTTCGATATTTTGTCGCGCGAGACACCCGAAACCTATCCTGAAAGAATGAGTAAGGAAGACATTCCTGTTTATGTGGCCCACCAAAAGGCATTGATCGTGCAGACCCTTGACCTGTACAAACGATACGAACACGATACGCCCATACTCGCTGCCGATACCATTGTATGGCTCGAAGGAAAAATTCTGGGTAAACCTGACACAAAACAAGAAGCAATCCAAATGCTGACGCAACTTTCGGGAAAGAAACACGAGGTGATAACGGGCGTTGTTATTTTGTGTAATGAGAAGGAAATTTCTTTCTTTGACACTACTGAAGTGGAATTTCACCTCTTAGACGCAGATGACATTAATTATTATGTCAATAAATATCTACCCCTTGATAAGGCAGGATCATATGCCATCCAGGAATGGATTGGTGTAATCGGGATCAAATCTGTTAAAGGTGATTTTTATAACGTCATGGGCCTGCCCGTCAGCCGCGTTCTGCAGGCACTAAGGGACAATTTCTAGGCCAGTCGGCAATCCGCAATTCGCAATCCGCAATTCGAAATCCGCAATCCGCAATTCGCAATCCGCAATTCTCAATTCGCAATCCGCAATCCGCAATCCGCAATCCTCCGGATAAAAACATCTCCTGTTGTTGTTTTACACATGGCTGGCATATTGACGGGAGCTAATTTTCCGTCATGAATGAAAAACTACTGCAATTTATCTGGCAACATCAGTATTTTAATCATTGCAGTCTTTCGACCGGAGAGCTGGATCACCTTGAAATACACTCCCCTGGGAAATTGAACAGTGACCAGGGGCCTGATTTTTCTTCCGCGAGGATCAGTATCAACGGACAACGATGGGCGGGTAATATAGAAGTACACGTTAATAGTTCTGACTGGTTTTTACATGGTCACGATGAGGACGAAAATTACAATAGGGTGATTCTCCACGTAGTATGGAACAACGACCACCCCGGTGCATCGGCCATACCGCTGCTCGAACTACAGCCAAGGGTTCCCAAACACCTGATAAATACATATCAAAAATGGATGAATAACACACGGTTTATTCCCTGTGAAAACAATATTCGCAATGTAGATCATGCCGTACTGTATTCGTGGTTCGACTGGCTGGCTTCCCAACGGGTCAGGCGAAAATCAATGGCTGCCATGGATCGCGTGCGGGCATTAAATATGAACTGGGAAGAGGCATTTTGGCAAGCCATCGCAAGAAGTTTTGGCCATAGGGTCAACGCGGACGCCTTTGAACGGATCGCTTCATCTATTCCTATAACGTTGCTGATGCGTCACGCCAACAACATTGTGCAAATTGAGGCGCTACTCATTGGACAGGCCGGGTTGCTTCGCATAGATAACGCTGATGAGTACCCGAAAATGCTGCAACGGGAATATAATTTTTTAAGAAAAAAGTACAACCTGGTAAAACTTCAGGAACCCGTGCATTTTTTACGGATGCGACCGGTCAATTTCCCCACTATCAGGTTGGCTCAACTGGCTGCCCTGATCTATAATAATGGGAATTTTTTTGCCAGGATCACTTCAGCCGTGGATGCCGATGCCATTATGAAGATACTCAGGGTAACCGCAAATGACTACTGGCATTATCGTTTCCGTTTTGGGGAACCGTCAACATTCCAGGAGAAAACCACTGGTGACCAACTCATCAACAGTATAATGATGAATACCGTCATCCCATTCCTTCATGCCTACCATATGCATATTGGTAAAACCGAAGAAGCAGACAAGTATGGATCCTGGCTTTCTTTGATCTCCATGGAAAGGAACGCCGTTACCTATGGATTTACGAGGCTTGGGGTGGCCACCAGGAATGCTTCCGACACGCAGGCATTATTAGAATGTAAAATGAATTTCTGTGAAAGCCTCAGGTGTCTTGAGTGTGGTATTGGAAGAAACCTGCTTAAGCAGTCAACGTTTGTGGCCAGTTGAAGTGAACGCCCAGGATAATATCTGGATGAATGCTCTGTTTCACCGGGCAGGTCATGGCAATTTCTTCAAGCTGCGCTTGTTGATCCGGAGTAGCCGAAAACTGCTCAGGGAAAAGAAATGTTAAATTTATTGCGGAAACCCTCCTTGGATTCGATGCCATAATCTTTTCAACGTTGACCCTTACATGCAAGAGTGCTTCTTCCATTCCACGGGCCCTGATGGCCATGGTAGTTAGCATGCAACTCGCAAGCGAAGTGGCTAACATATCGGTTGGTGAGAACCTTTCACCCTTTCCCTGGTTATCAGTTGGGGCATCTGTTTCGATGATGGTACCGGATTGATGGTGAATACAGGTGGACCTTAAGTCGCCTTCGTAAATTACGGAAGATGTCATTGTCTTTTTTATTTAAATTTACAGATAAGTAAAATCTGAAGCGTGAAAACATTAGCCATAACATTATTCTTCTCAATATGCTGCTTTTCCCTGTCGGCACAGGAAAATGTACCTAATAATACGGCCAAACCTGATAAGAAGCAGGCAAAGCGGGAACGTATAAACGAAATGATGAGGCTGGAAGAAGAGGGCGAGTCAGGATTTCGGAAGCACTCCATATTCGGGGTCAAATTCGGTAGTGACGGGTATGGGGTATTTTATGAAAGGGGAAAGGCAAAATCTGCTTTCAAGTCCAATTTTATCCAGTTTGAACTAAACGAGAAAAAACATAAAAAAGAGGAAAAGCAATCGCGTTCTGATGGGGCGGTGGTATTTGGTAACCCATTCATCTACGGCAAGCAAAATAATTTTTATCAGTTTAAGGTTGGGGTCGGACAACAATACATGTTTGGCGGTAAAGGAAATAAGAATGGCGTAGGCGTGTATTTCGTTTATGGCGGAGGAATTTCGCTGGGGTTGTTGAAACCATACTATATGGAAGTAGAATCACCGGTTAATTCCGGGTTGGTCAAACAGATCAAATATTCACAGGCCGACAGCCTGGAATTCATGGGTCCAAATATTATTGGCAGTGCAGGATTCTGGAAGGGTTGGGGTGAAACAAAGATTGCACCCGGAGCACATGCCAGAGTTTCCATGCGTTTCGACTGGGGAAGGTTCAACAATACTATCTCTGCAGCGGAAGCAGGGTTTAACTTTGAATATTATCCCACGGATATAGAACAGATGGTTGGCGTGGAGCCTAAGCACCTGTTCGTTAACTCTTACATCGCGATACTTTTTGGTAGCAGAAAGTAAATTATTTTTTTTCCTATTTGGATCATATGATTGAATTACCCGTTTTGGAAGCAGTAGTTGAACAGAGGCCTAAAAAACCGGATTGGCTTCGGGTCAGGTTGCCCATTGGCGAAGGCTATAAAAATGTCCGTAACCTTGTTGAGACGCATAAATTACACACCATCTGTGAAAGTGGTAATTGCCCCAATATGGGGGAATGCTGGGGTGCCGGAACGGCAACTTTTATGATCCTGGGAAATATATGCACCCGCAGTTGCGGGTTTTGTGCGGTGGCTACCGGTAAACCGGAAGCCGTGGACTGGGATGAGCCACAACGTGTAGCCGAAGCAATTTTCCTGATGAAAGTCAAACATGCAGTGATCACCTCGGTAGACAGGGATGAACTTAAGGATGGTGGCAGCATTATATGGTATAACACCATAAAAGCGGTAAAAGCACTTAATCCCGGAACAACTTTGGAAACACTTATTCCTGATTTTAAAGGGGAGGTAGAGAATATTCAACGTATCATAGATGCAGCACCTGAAGTAGTGTCACATAATATTGAGACCGTTGAAAGACTTACCAGGCAGGTAAGGATACAGGCCAAATACTGGAGAAGCATGGAGGTACTACGTTACCTCAAGAAAGGCGGTATGCGCACAAAATCAGGCATTATGCTGGGTCTCGGTGAAACCATGGAAGAAGTTGTGCAGACCATGCAGGACTTAAGGAACAGTGATGTAGATGTTATTACTATCGGCCAATATCTGCAACCAACGAAGAAACATCTTCCGCTGGTCAGATTTGTACACCCTGATGAATTCAACGAATTGACAAGGATAGGATATGAAATGGGATTCGACTTTGTTGAAAGCGGACCGTTGGTCAGATCATCTTACCATAGTGAGAAACACGTATTTCCCGGGATAGGTAAACCGGCATGGGAACAAAAGTTAGCTATCGGCCTCGCATAAAAGAATTTGGAAAGGGCGAAAAAAAAGGTACCGCGAAAACGGTACCTTTTTTTATGGCTGAAATCTTTATACTGTTGCTGTAGAAGCCGGTACGCTCTCGGACACCCTGCTTTCCCATACCAGGGCGCTCGCGCCAAGGATAGCGGCATCAGCTTCTTTCAGTTCACTGAATATGATTTTTACTTTATTCTGAAATATGGGAAGCAAATGCTTTTCCATATTTTCTATGGTTGGTTTCAGCAGCAGGTCACCTGCTTTAGACATGCCACCAAAAAGAATGATGGCTTCCGGACTGCTGAACATTACAAAATTAGCAAAGGCCAATCCCAGGATTTTCCCGGTATAATCATAAACTTCAATAGCCAGTTTATCGCCCTGTATGGCGCAGTCATAAACGACTCGTGCATCGATCTCTTCCCGTGCGAAGCTGCGCATCAGGCTGTCTTCCTTCGGCCTTTCATCAAGAAATTCAAGGGCTGTCCGCGCAACGCCTGTTGCAGAAGCGTAGGCTTCCAGCGAACCGTTGATGCCGGTTCCCGGATGATGTCGTCCCTCAGGGATAATGATGGTATGTCCGAGTTCACCGGCAAATCCATCGTGCCCATAAATGAGCTGACCGTTGGCAACAATTCCACTACCTACGCCTGTTCCCAGGGTGATCATGATAAAGTCTTTCATGCCCTTGGCAGAACCATACATCATCTCACCAACAGCAGCAGCATTGGCGTCATTGGTGAGCCTTGCCGACAAACCGAATTTTTTTCCGATGAGTTCGGCCAGTGGAATAATACCTCTCCATTTGAGGTTTGGCGCATATTCTATCGTTCCCTTATAAATATTTCCATTGGGCGCACCAATACCGATGCCGCGAATGTATTCCAACCCGCCTGAATCATTGATAGCAGGCATAAGCGCATCATACAATTCATCAATAAAACCTTCTACGGTCTCTCCTTTGTGGGTGAGTATGGCGCCATGATAAGAAATATCGCCGCGGTGATTCACCAGTCCGAACTTAGTATTGGTTCCACCAACATCGATACCTATGGCGAATTGTTGCGAAATGGGGATCTGTGTGTTTTGCATAAACAAAAATTAATGTCCGCCTCCGATCTGTTGATCAAAATCAAGACCCTGGGTTTTTAAAACACTTCTCAATTTAAGGGCAAGGAATGCCAACAACACGAAGCATGCTGCGGCCACAAGATAAGATTTGTGTAAACCGGTAATGCTGTCACCGAATACACCCTGTAAAGGGGGAATGATAGCACCGCCGAGGATCATCATGATGAGCAATGCAGCACCTTCGCTGGTGTATTTTCCAAGTCCGCCAACGCCAAGGGAAAATATGCAGGGCCACATGATAGAACAACAAAGACCACCGGAAATAAAGGCGAATACAGAAATAATTCCTGTGGTAAAAGACCCGATCACCATTGCAATAGCAGCAAGGATAGACAGGGTCAACAACGTCTTAACCGGTTTTTCCTGGCCATAGAAAAATGCCGCAATAGCAATTGCGATCACCAGTCCATAAGGCAACAGGTTGGTGACATCACTTCCATGAAGTCTATTTGCACCAAGCACCACACCAAATGCGATAAAAGGAACAATGATCATGGCGATTTTTTTGGCGCCTGCGGACAGGTTGAAAACACCGATAGCACCGGTCCAGCGGCCAATCATCAGGCTACCCCAGTACAAAGAAATATATTGTGATATCTGGCTCTCATCAAGACCGGCTGCATTAAAATATCCGGGCTGCTTTAGTAGTGCACCAAAATTATTATCAATGGTTACTTCAACACCTACATATACAAATATGCCCAACATACCATAGATCAATTGCGGGTATTTCATGGCACCCCATCCGGCATCATTAACAGATGCGCGGGCATTGCTGTAAAACAGTACACCAACAACGGCTACTATGGAGGCGAGCAGTAAATATAGTTTAGGAATATCAGTTAACTGTCCAACAATAATGATCGCTCCAATCAGGCCGGTCATCAGGATTAATGAACCGGAAGCTTTATTGGCGCTTTCAAAAGGTTCGTCATTTTTACCTTCAGGCAGGTTGGAGAAAAGAAAGAATAACGCAACTGCGGCGAATACGCCTGCAACGATTAGGTATAGACTATTGATATTCTTTACCGTAACATCCTGAACCTCATTTCCGATAGAACCAAACAGAAAGAAACTTACAATGATGGGACCGAGTGTGGTACCCAAAGAATTTACGCCACCGCCAAGAT
>JANMMA010000385.1:0-3824 GCA_031372815.1 Sphingobacteriales bacterium | reverse complement strand
CAGCAATTAAGTAAATGAAGATTATTTTTGTCATGGCTAAATGATTTTTATTAAAAGTATATACGCACAGAATCTTTACTGAAGTAATTGTATAGAAATGAGACAAGCGGCATATTATTGCGACGTACGGAACCCCTCCCGTTAAAATTGATTATACCTTTAAATAAAAACGCTGGTGTTCAGTAGAAAATATTTATACCATTACCTGTTGTGGGCGGCTGTAACCATTTCCTTAGCAGTTGATTCTTTATGGATTTTTGATGAACAGCCACTGGTTTATGCCGCGTATGTTCCCTGTAAATTACTGATACAGGCAGCCATTGTTTATTTTAATCTGAATTTTTTAATTCCCCGATTCTTTTACCCAAAAAAAAACACGATGGCTTTACTGGGTTCTGGTAACCTGTTTATTGGCATTTACCGGCATGTTGAATTTTTTGCAGGAATTGATAGCATGGAAGCATTTCAATCAAGCCGGCCCTGATCATCTTTTTAAAATGTACCTGTTGAATTGCCAAATGCCATTTCGGTTCCTGGTATTTTCTGCTTTGCTTAAAGCAACCGTTGATTACTATAAGCAAAACGAATATCTAAAAAAGGTTGAGTTTCAAAAAGCAACCGCAGAACTAAAGTTTTTAAAGGCACAGGTAAACCCGCATTTTTTGTTCAATACATTGAATAACCTGTACGCTTTAATTTTGGAAAAGTCTGATAAAAGTGCAGAGAGTGTTTTAATGCTGGCAGACATTATGAAATATTTATTGGCAGAGGGTAAAGAAGAACGGGTTTTACTGCAAAAGGAAATTCAGCTTTTAAAAAATTATACAGCGTTGGAACAGCTGAGAAAGCCTGATGCCGAAATTACAATTGCGGTTTCGGGAGAACCGGAAAATCATTTTATAACACCGTTGTTGCTGCTTCCATTTGTAGAAAACGCTTTTAAGTATGGATTGAATACCGTGTCTAAAAATGGTTTTGTACGAATTGCCATTACATGCAGCGAAAAAGAAGTACAGCTTGTTATTGAAAACAATGTTCCTCCTGCAATAAACAGGGAAGCAGTGCATTCGATGGGTATTGGTATTGAAAATGTAAAACAAAGGCTGGAGCTTTTGTACCCGGGAAAATATAAGCTTACTATCCTGGATGAACCGGCATCATTTACTGTTAACCTTCAATTGCAAACCAAATGATGCTCACCTGTATGATAGTAGATGACGAACCGCTGGCTCATACGGTTTTGCTGGATTATTTAAAAAGAACAGATAAGCTACTGGTTGTAAAGCAGGCATTTTCTGCGGCTGAAGCAAGGGTATATTTATCCATGCATACCATTGATATTTTATTCCTTGATATAGAAATGCCCGAAGAAACAGGTGTTGCTTTGCTGAGGTCGTTATCACAAAAACCGGTTACCATCTTTACCACGGCCTATATCAATTATTCGCTGGAAGGATTTGAGTTAGGAGTAATGGATTACCTGGTTAAACCCATGCGTTACGAACGATTTGAAATTGCTGTTAAAAGAGCAGCAGATTTTATTGAACTGTACAAACTAAAATCAAACATCGAAAGTGAAAATAATAGAACCGACAGCCTGTTGATCAAAACAGGTAAGCGTAGAAAAACAATTGGCAAAAACCAGGTAACACATGTGCAGGCACTGAAAGATTATGTAATTATTTATTGTGGTGAGGAAAAATATGTTGTAAGAAGCACCATGAGGGAAATCGAAGGATTACTGGGCACGGCTGATTTTATAAGAATCCACAAATCATTTATTATAGCAAAACAAAAGGCAAAATTTTATGCCGGCGCAAAAATAGAATTTAATGGTTTTGAAATACCCGTTGGCAGGAGTTACAGGAAAATCATTGATGATTTATTGAAATAATTCTTTCGTTTTTATTCCATAGGAAAAATCAGAAACTCAAAATACGAAGGAACTCAGGCCAGGGACCCATTTCACTTGCATATTGTTTTGCCATTACCCTGGTTATTTGTGCAATATGTGTAAGATCGTGTACTACCCAGGTAGCTAATAAATTTCTTAAGGTTACTTCTCCCAAAACTGGGTGCATCCCTTTGTTATCAAGATCATTTTCAGTTAAGTTCAATGATTTAAACCAAACCATGTTCTCTTTTCTCATAGCAACAAATTCATCCAGCGGTTGTTGTAAAAAGTTTCCTTTGCGTTTTTTGTAGGCTTTGGTGCGTGTCTTCAAGCACCAAAATCACTTTATTAATTATGCCTTTTGCGCTATATTATTTTTATTTTCGGCGATTTCACAATGGATTCATTCACCACATTTATCACATTCCCCACATTTCATCTCGCGAGCTTCAGCTCGCGAATGATATTCTGCCCGCCACCAAGTTTGTCGATGCACCAGAGTACATAGCGGATGTCGACGCAAATAGTGCGGTTCAGATCCTTGTCAAATGCGATCTGGTGACTCAGGGCTTCATAGTTTCCGTCGAAAGCAAGACCAATCAGATCGCCATTTGCATTTAATACAGGTGAACCTGAGTTGCCACCAGTGATATCGTTTGTCGTGATAAAATTGACCACCATAGTATTGCGAACTGGATCTTTATACTGACCGAAATCTTTATTCGCCATCAGGTCGAGGAAACGCTGGGTCAAGTCAAATTCATAATCGCCGGGCTTATATTTTTCCATCACACCAGCGGCAGTAGTCACATAATCATAGCTCACTGCGTCCCTTGGTTTATAGCTTTTTACATTTCCATAGCTCACCCTCATGGTGAATGTAGCATCCGGATATCTTTTTTTAGCAGGATCCATTTGGGCTATTCCTTTCAAATACAATCGGCCCGCATCGCCGTTGGCGACAACGAACTGCTGGTAGATCGGTGCATACTTGCTGTTGTAATTGCGCATGAACTGGCTAACGGTAGAGAATGCAGCGTCGTTCTGTAATTGAACCGGATCGGGTTGGGCGATGAATTTTTTCCACTTGTCGTCATTCACGATCATCGTGGTACCGATCAGGTTCTCCGCATATTTTTCATAGGTCATCCTATCTTTCAAATCACCGAACTGGTTCTTAAGGCCATCATAAAACCCGATCGGATGTTGATTCTTCTCGATATTATTATAGAACATCTGAAGCACGTCGCGGATGATATTCTCGTCTGCGTTTTTATCAAATGAATTGATAAAAGTTTTTCGTCTTGTATCCGCGGCATTAATCAGGTTTTTTACGTCTGCATGATCCGGCCCTTTCTTGACCAGTTCCGCTTCCAACAAGATGAGTGATGAAGCATAGGCCAGCAGGGTGCTGCCCAAAATGCCTTCGGAGAGATAGACGCGGTGTTCGGCATAAGGGATCCATTTGTCGTACGCCGTTTTCCAATCCGCGAAAATGTTTTCAAATTCGGGTTTGCCTTTTGCCCAGGCCTGAAATTTCTGCTCGTCGTTCAGCTTCTGCTCATAGACTTTATATTTTTTCAACTGCTTGGTTTCCCCATCATAAAATTTCCAGTAGTTCGCAATGGTGGCATAAGAAGAAGATAATTTGAGTTTAATCTTTTCATCTTTCGTCATTTCATCCATCATATGCTTCAGCCGCATATCCCTAAGTGCTACGAGTGTGGGATTTTCAATGTCGGTTTTCAATTTCACGCCGTATGATGATTCATAGCGGTTGGTGGAGCCTGGATAACCCCAGATCATGGAATAGTCCCCGTCTTTGATTCCTTTTAATGAAACCGGGATCACATATTTGGGCTTGAGGGGGATGTTTGCGTTATTGCTCGCGGCCCGCCTGCATGACATCGGCAAGATCGCCATCTCGGAT
>JANMMA010000376.1:0-16032 GCA_031372815.1 Sphingobacteriales bacterium | reverse complement strand
AGGCCTTGGTATCCCCTGAGGCCAGGTTGGCCTGTTGGTCCATACATGCACCGTTCGTACATCCCCGATCACCCCTTTTTGTATCCAGGTCTCTATTTTACGGGTAGCGTCACCACTGCTTCCCTGGTTTCCCATTTGGGTAACGACTTTATATTTTTGCTCGGCTTCCGTCAGTGCCCTTGCTTCAGCGATATCGTGGGTTAGTGGTTTTTCTGTATAAACGTGTTTGCCCAGTTGCATGGCAGCAATGGTCTGCACATAATGCATGTGATCAGGCGTACTGATGATGACTGCATCGATTGATTTACTATTTTTTTCCAGTAGTTCGCGGTAATCTTTATAATATTTTGCCGCGGGCCATTTTTTGCGGGCTTCGGCCGACTGACGATCGTCAACATCACACAGAAATGCAATATTTTCTGCCCCATTATTCCAGGAATTTGTCAGGTTAACCATTCCTTTCCCACCTGCACCTATGCCGGCAATATTTAGTTTATCGCTAGGTGCGATAAAACCCCTTCCCAATACATGCCGGGGAATAATAGTAAACCCGGCGACAGCCAGGGAAGTATCGCGTATAAATTTCCTGCGTGCTGACATAGTTTTTCTTTTTATTAAGATAAACCCTTTATGCGATGGTAAAAAATGAATACTATTTTTTTTGATCCATTACCCTCCACGAAAAATCCTAAGTTTACCTAAAACACCATGATCACGTGGTCAGATTTTGAAAAGATCGATATTCGTGTTGGAACTATAATTGCTGCTGAAGACTTTCCTGAAGCCAGGAAGCCATCCTATAAATTAATGATTGATTTTGGGGATGAAGGAATCAAAAAATCATCAGCTCAGATCACCAGTTTTTACCTTAAAGAAAATTTAACCGGTACCCAAGTGATTGCAATAATTAATTTTCCTGTCAAGCAGATTGCCAATTTTTTCAGTGAATGCCTGGTGCTCGGTGTATACAGTTCTACAAACGAAGTTGTGTTATTAAGCCCTTTACAAAAAGTAGATAATGGCGCTAAAATCGGTTGATAAAACCCTTGTCCTAATGTTTACTGACACTATGGAATCCCCCCTCGGTCAACTAAAAATATCATCTGATGGAACCTCGATAACCGGAATACTGTTTACCCATAAAGATCGAAGGGAGGATCCGCAAGAAACGACAAGTACTGGCATTCTCAAAAGCTTTAATGCCCAACAACAGCCGAATGCAGGCATGCCTAACGGCCTCAATGCGGAACAACAGCCGAATGGAGGCCTGCCTAAAAGCCTCAATGCGGAACAACAAGTGAAGGCTGACATCTCTAAAGACCTCACTGGGGATCGACAAGAGAAGCCAGACATCCCGCAATGCCTCAAAGACTGCAAAACCCAACTCCAGGAATATTTCTCAGGCCAGCGCCAGCAATTCGACCTTCCCCTGGCACCTGCAGGCACCCCTTTCCAGCAAAAGGTATGGCAGCAACTGCTGCAGATTCACTTCGGGCACACCATTACCTATGCAGAAATCGCCAGAAGATTAGGGGATCCCAAAACCATCCGGGCGGCAGGGACTGCCAATGGAAAGAATCCGATCGCCATTGTTATTCCCTGCCACAGGGTGATTGGCATGAACGGCGACCTGGTTGGATATGCAGGCGGACTGCCCAACAAAAAATGGCTGCTCGACCATGAAATGACCGTTTATCGCGGTATTTCCCAATTAACTATATTCTGATATTCAAGGCCACCGGATTTTTTGATAGATTCGCGATCCATAAGCAAGTTTTTCTCTGGAAAAACGTCTAACATCTCACTGTACACTAATAGGTCGCTGAATAGGCTATGGCTAAATTTCACTATGCATGAAAAAATCATTAATTATCGTCCCGATTCTATCATTATGGATACTTTCCTGTGGTGAAAAGAAAATGAGCGCTGCCGCAGCAGGTGGTCCGGGGGCTCCCGCTCCTGCTTTACAGGTTGAAGCACTGGTTTTGAAAACATCCTCGATCAGCGAAAAGCTGGAAGTAACGGGAAACATACTTCCATTTGAATCAACGGAGATCAAGCCTGAGATATCAGGCCGCATTGTGGCTTTGAACATCAATGAAGGCGCTGTTGTTCAAAAGGGACATCTGCTGGTGAAATTGTTTGACGGTGACCTGAGGGCAGATATGCAGAAACTGGCGGTGCAACAACAAATTTCTGAAAAGACGGAAGAACGTCAGCGCGAATTGCTGAAGATCGGCGGTATCAGTCAGCAAGACTATGACCTGAGTATTCTTCAATTGAATAATATCAAGGCCGACATGGAACTGATCAGGGTCGGTATCTCCAAGACAGAAATAAGGGCACCATACGCCGGAAAGCTGGGCCTTAAAAATGTTAGTCCAGGCGCTTACATTTCTCCAAGCAACGTACTCACCACCATCAGCCAGGTAAACCAGTTGAAGATCGAATTCAATATACCCGAAAAATACAGTTCGCAGATCAAAACAGGAATGGAAATTAACTTCACTACCGAAGGGTCTCCTGAAACATATAAAGCCGTTGTTTCCGCAACAGAAAGCAGCGTTGAGCAAAACACCCGGAACCTGAAGATCAGGGCCTATGTCAAATCATCAGACAGGTATCTTATTCCAGGAAATTTCGCTAAAGTAGAAATCACCCTTGGCAGAAATGACAAGGCCATTATGATCCCTTCACAGTCGATCATTCCGGTAGCCAGGGGAAAACAAGTGGTAACGCTGAAGAACGGTACCGTGCTGTTTTCCACCATCACAACAGGCGTGAGGGATTCAAGTAATGTCCAGGTGTTGGAGGGACTATCTGCAGGCGACACCCTGATCACGACAGGTCTACTGTTTATCCGCCCTGATTCGAAACTTAAGCTCACTAAAATTCAGTAACCGCTAGCGTAAACAGCAACTGATGAATTTATCTGAACTCAGTATTAAACGACCGGTACTTGCCGTAGTTTGTTCGATAGTAATTATCATATTCGGAGCCATTGGTTATACCTTCCTTGGTGTCAGGGAATATCCTGCCATTGATCCACCGGTGGTGAATGTAAGGACATCATACCTTGGTGCAAACGCTGAAATCATTGAACAGCAGATTACTGAACCCTTGGAGAAAGCGGTTAATGGCGTTGAAGGTGTAAAAAATATCACGTCATCAAGTACACAGGGCAGCAGCAATATCACGGTTGAATTTGAACTTGGTGTAGACCTTGAAAAAGCAGCTAACGATGTGCGTGAAAAAGTTTCGCAGGCAACCGGTAACCTACCACTGGATATCGATGGACCTCCTTCTGTAGCGAAACAGGATTCAGATTCTGATCCAATCGTTTTCATGCAGATGCAGAGCAATCGAAAAACCCTGCTGGAACTGACCGACTATGCAGAAAACATAGTGCAGGAGAGATTGCAGACCATCAATGGCGTGAGTTCCGTAAATGTATTCGGGCAGCGATTTGCCATGCGGATATGGTTTGACCCCGTAAAACTTGCA
The DNA here is from genome assembly GCA_031372815.1 of Sphingobacteriales bacterium. Lineage (GTDB taxonomy): Bacteria > Bacteroidota > Bacteroidia > Chitinophagales > Chitinophagaceae > Pollutibacter. Next base: position 12,528 of record JANMMA010000376.1, on the reverse strand, counting down.
GCATACCGACTCACGATACAAGACGTGAGAAATGCCCTTGACCGGGAAAATATTGAACTTCCCGGAGGTAAAGTAAGGGGTAGCAATACTGAACTTACGGTAAAGGCATATGGTAAACTAGCCTCTGAGGACGACTTCAACAACCTCATCATTTCTCAGGTTGAAGGTCGCATTATTCGACTGAAGGATATTGGATATGCACTCCTCGGACCGGAAAATGAAGAAAGCTCCACCCGCAAAAACAATTTCAGGTCCGTTAACCTGGCTGTGGTTGCACAGCCTGGTTCTAACCAGGTGGCTATTGCCGATGAACTTTATGTAAGACTGGCAGAAATCAAAAAAAGCCTTCCGGAAGATATAATCCTGGAAATCGGGTACGACCGTACCACGTTCGTAAGGAAGGCCATCGACGAAGTAAAGGAAACACTTTTTATCGCCATAACCCTTGTGGTTATTATCATCTACTTATTTTTCAGGGAATGGTCACTTGCACTAAGGCCATTGATAGACATTCCAGTGTCTTTGATCGGCGCTTTTTTTATCATGTATATCGCAGGATTCTCGATCAATGTGCTGACACTCTTGTCCATGGTGCTTGCTACCGGATTGGTGGTAGATGACGGTATTGTGGTGACGGAGAACATCTTTAAAAAGATGGAAAGCGGAATGAATAAATGGCAGGCAGCCAGGGAGGGTTCCAGTGAAATCTACTTCGCCGTTATCGCCACCTCAATAACCCTGGCCGTTGTATTCCTTCCCATCATCTTCCTCCAGGGATTTGTGGGCAGGCTGTTCCGCGAATTTGGTATCGTGGTAGCTGGTGCTGTGTTAATTTCAGCATTTGTTTCTTTGTCACTGACACCGGTACTTAACATCTATCTTACCCGTAAAGGTGTACATAAGCATTCCTGGTTCTACCTGAAGACAGAGCCTTTTTTCCGCGGACTAGAAAACGGTTATAGGTCGGCGTTAGCTGCCTTCATGAAAAAAAGATGGGCTGCATTTATCATTCTCGCCGCCTGTGTAGGAATCATTTACCTGGTGGGCCGGGGACTACCGTCAGAGCTGGCACCGCTGGAAGACCGTAATCGTCTTCGTGCAAGTGTACTCGCACCGGAAGGAACGGATTTCGACTACATGGAAAATGTGGTCATGGACGTTACTAAAAAAGTTATTGATTCAGTACCCGAGCGATATACTGTACTTTCTTTTTCACCAAGTTTTGGCGGCGCTGGTGGTGTTAATTCTGCATTCATCAGTATTGGACTGATTCCTGCCGGAGAACGTGAAAGGACCCAAAACGAGATCGCTGCGCAGATGAACAGGATGTATAAAAATTATACCGATGTGAGGGTACTGGTGATCCAGGAACAAACTATTTCCGTTGGCCTTGGCTCACGGGGAGGGCTACCTGTACAATTTGTTTTGCAGAACCTGAACTTCGACAAATTAAAGGAAAAAGTTCCGCTGTTTATGGAGAAAGTATCACGGAGCCCGATATTCCAGGGAAATGATGTTAACCTTAAATTCAACAAACCAGAATTACAGATCACCATCGACAGGCTTAAAGCAAGTGAACTGGGAATTTCAATACTTGATGTCACCAATACCTTGCAGCTTGCACTTAGTGGAAGGCGGTTCGGATATTTTATCCGGAACGGTAAACAGTACCAGGTGATCGGACAGGTAGACCGTAAAGACAGGGATGCTCCACTAGACCTGAAGTCTTTTTATGTCAGGAGCAGAAATGGTGAACTGATACAGCTCGATAACCTGGTCAATATTGCAGAAGCGTCTAATCCCCCTACCATATTCCACTTCAACAGGCTCAAGAGTGCTACCATTTCAGCGGGTCTGGCTCCTGGCAGAACATTGGGAGAAGGCATTAAGGAAATGGAAAAAATTGGTGATGAAGTGCTGGACGAAACATTTTCAACATCATTGAGCGGAAGTTCACGTGATTTTGCAGAGAGCTCATCCAATACATTGTTTGCATTTCTATTGGCCCTTATATTGATCTATCTCATACTTGCGGCACAGTTTGAAAGTTTCCTTGATCCATTTATCATCATGATTACGGTACCCCTTGCATTGGCAGGCGCCGTAGCCAGCCTGGCCATATTCGGACAGTCGCTGAATATTTTTTCACAGATTGGTATTATCATGTTGATCGGATTGGTAACCAAAAATGGTATCCTTATTGTGGAGTTTGCCAATCAGAAAAGGGAAGCCGGCCATGATAAATTTACAGCAGCTCTCGACGCGTCAGTTGCTCGTTTGCGTCCCATCCTGATGACCACCCTGGCTACCTCCCTGGGCGCATTGCCTATTGCTGTAGCGTTTGGTTCAGCTGGCACCAGTCGAGTGCCATTGGGAATTGTAATCATTGGCGGAATGTTATTTGCCCTGGTCCTTACATTGTTCGTAGTACCAGCGCTATATAGTTATATATCGAGGAAAAAAAGGTTGACACATGAAGGTTAAGTTACTTGCCATAGTATTATTATCAGGATCATTTGCTGTTGCCCAGGACAGTCTGATCAATGCACGTGAAGCGGTGGATTTAGCTTTACAAAACAATCTTCGGCTGCAGATTGCAAAAGACGACCAGGATATTGCGCGCATCAACAACAATTGGGGTAACGCTGGTAAATGGCCAACAGTTAATGCCAACATAGGCAACACATTTGCAGTATCGAACCTCAATCAGCAGTTGTCGAACGGTAATGACATCAAACGCAACGGCGCTACCAATAATGTTACCACTGCCAATATAGGTGCCAACTGGCGTATCTATAATGGCATGCGGGTAAGGGCTACCAAGGAACGTTTTGATGAACTGGAAAAAGTAAGTGAAATTCAATTCAAACAGGAGCTGGCACAGTTAACGTTTGACGTACTGATCACCTATTATAATTTGGTGAGGTTGAACCTGCAGGTAAAAGCAAATGACGCCATTATCGAACTGGCAAGCGAACGTAAAAAAATTGCTGAAACGAGATTTAATGTAGGAAGCGCAGCAAAAACGGATTTTCTACAAGCATCGATCGACCTTAATGTTGTTTTAGTAAACAGGGAAAATATCTACCGATCCATCAAAATAGCTAAATCAAATCTTAACAACCTATTACAACGGAATCCCGATACGCCTATTGATGCAGCAGACACCAGTTTTAATATCAAGTTGATCAACCTGCAGGAATACAAAGCCAAGATAGAAACACAGAACTTTGAATTGATGCTTGCACAGCGCGACAGGGCCATACTGCTACAGGAAAGAAGGATCATCAATTCACAACGCCTGCCCGTCTTAACACTGAGCAGTGTAGCCGCTTATAACAGGAGCAAAGCCTCCGGGGGACTATTCTTAACCAACCAGACGTATGGCCCGAATATCGGGCTGGGCCTGGCGATCCCAATCTATAATAGCAATATTTTTAAGACACAGTTAAAGGTCAACCAGGTACAACAGAAACAACAGCAGTCTGTCACCGAACAGTTAAGAAATGAATTGCAAAGGGATATGCAGAATGCGTATGAAGAATATGACAATGCATTACGCACATCAGAAATAGAACGAAACAATGTGAAACTCGCTGAAGAAAATAATTATATTTCTACAGAAAGGTTTCGAAAGTTGCAGGGTAATTCTATTGAGCTGAGGCAGGCCCAGGAAAGCCTTAGTAATGCGCAGGACAGGTTTATTGATTCACGGTTTAGGATAGTGTTGGCAGCAACCAATATGCAACTGCTCGCGGGTGAAGTGATCGTTAATTAAGCTCTCAAAAATTTGTGCCTTACGGCATTTATTGCTGTGTATTATATGCCAGGTCTTCTCGTGAAAACTGTAGTGGCAAAAGGTCACTCACCGTTGGGAATACATAAATTTCACCTTTCATTCCTCCAAGAATAAGCCTTACCGGATTATGATACCTTAACTCAAATTCTGCAAGCGATTGACGACAAATACCACAGGGTGCCAGGGGTCGTTCACTATTATTAAGATCGCCATTATAACTTATTGCCAGTGTATCGATACCTTCTCCGGGATAAACTGATGATACTGCAGAAAGTAATACCCTTTCCGCACAGATACCGGCCGGAAAGGATGCATTTTCCTGGTTTGTGCCAGTTAATATTTTACCATTAAGCAATCTTGCTGCAGCGCCAACGTGAAAATGCGAATACGGGGCATAAGCCTGAAGTGTGGCCTTCTTTGCATCATTTAGTAAAGCGGCATCCTCCGCTGGCAGTTCCGCAATATCTGCGTATACGGTATACGTTATGGTTAGTTTTTGTTCTTTCATCTAATTCATCATTCCAAGCCGTTATGGCAAGCCGTTAATTGATGCTTCTGAATAACCTGTTCCATCTAGGGCCGTTCTGCCAACTGAACCATATCAATGATGCTTTTCCAACAATATGATCTTCCGGTACAAATCCCCAGAATCTTGAGTCCTGTGAATTGTGACGGTTATCTCCCATCATCCAGAAATAGTTCATTCTAAATGTATATGATGAGGCAGGAGCACCATTTATTATGAATTGTCCGCCTTTTTCATCGAGGGTATTGTGTTCATACACTGTGATGATCCTTCGGTAGATCGCAATGTTCTCCGGGTTAAGTTGTACAGTCACACCTTTTTTAGGTACCCACAGCGGTCCGAAATTGTCTTCTGACCATTTGAAATGTGTGCTGTCGTACGGAAATGTATTTCCAAATCCCGCTGTATTAAGGTCACGCACTACCCCGTTTTTCATAATGAAAGGAAACGCCTTAACTTTCTCTACCTGCTCGTCAGTAAGGTTCATCCTATAAGTATTCGGCATGGAGGGCACCTGCATCACATCACGCTGTTCGGCGTCATCCATGACCACATTCAACTCGTCTTTCAGGAATTCTTCCGAAAAGAAATCCTTGCCATTGGTAGTGACAAAATAATAGGTTTCAGATTTAGGGGGAACTTCACTGCTCTTTCCGCTGATATATAAAACACCATCCACAATTTTTATGGTATCACCTGGTATGCCAACACATCTCTTGATAAAGTTTTCCCTTTTATCAACCGGACGCACCAGGATATCGTCGCGCTCAGCAAGCAATTGTTCACGGGTACCTCCCCTGTCTGAATATGCCCTCAGGTAATCGTAATAATTAATTTCAGATTGAAACTCGGCAATGACCGTATCCCCCACGGGGTAATTGAATACCACCACATCGTTCCTTTTTACAGTCGTTTCCAAAATCCTGTTATAAGGAAGCTTTATCCATTCGAGATATGACTTTGCGTTGAAGAAAGGTAATGTATGGTGAACAAAGGGGAACGACAATGGGGTATTGGGAAGCCTTGGACCGTAGCTTGATTTGCTTACAAAAAGAAAATCGTTGACCAGCAGGGTTTTCTCCATGGATCCAGTAGGGATAGTGTAAGCTTCAAAAACAAATGTTCTGATGATCGTGGCGGCCACAACGGCGAAAACAGCCGCGTCTATCCATTCCCGTGTACCGGACTTTTTATAGTTCTTCATCACCTTAACACCACCATACCGTTCATTCTTTGAAAACCCGAGGTAAGGAAAATAAATAAATGGGATCAGTACAGCCGCAGCATGGTGTAGTACGGAGAATCGTCCGAAATGCTCTACAAATTTTATGTAAATCCAGATGCTGATAAATTGTCCCGCAATAGGAACAAATTGCAGCCAAAACCAATACTTCTTAAGTTCCATGGCTTCCACCATTTCCCAGGTATTATAGTACGGAATAAGGGCTTTCCAGGGTGTAATGCCTGCTTTCCCGAACATCCCATACAGGCCGATGTGGAAGCCAATGGTTGCAATAATAAAAATGATCAAGCCTGAACTCATGTGGGTCGTTTAAATGTGGCCAAAAATAGGATAAAACAATGACTCCGGGGTTCGTCGTTACTCGCTCCTGATTGTTACAGTTGAACGGGGTGTTTTTTAAACCTTAACGAATTTATTATGAGTTCTGGCGAGGATTGAGTAAATTAAATTGGTTGCATGCAATATGAACAACTTTAATATCAGGGACATAGAGAATCTGAGTGGCATCAAAGCACATACGCTGAGGATATGGGAACAGCGTTATGGAATAATGTCACCCGAAAGAAAAGAAGGCAGCCATAGGCGATATAACGCTGAGGACCTCAAGCAGATCCTTCGTATATCCTTCCTTTATCAGCAGGGATATAAGATCTCTAAAATTGCGGCAATGAGCCCGGCAGAAATTAAAAGGCTTGCCTTGGAATTTTCCAATAAAAGCAGTCATGAGGTGTTTATCAATCAATTGATGGAAGCTTCTATAGATTTTGATGAGGCTGCATTTAATGAAGTATTTGCCACACTATTCACCCATATGGGTCTTGAAAAAAGTATGGTGCATGTGATCTACCCATTTCTCAATTATATAGGCATATTGTGGATGACGGGTAATGTTATTCCTGCACAGGAACATTTTGCCTGCACTATTATTCGCAATAAGATATTAGTAACCATAAACGATCTGCCTAAGCCTCCATTGAAAACAGAAAAAAAGATCGTGCTCTTTTGTCCACCCGGAGAATACCATGAGATCCCGTTGTTATTGGTTCAATACATGTTGAAAAAAAGGGGCGTCGACAATATTTTATTTGGCGTTAATACTTCTCCACTGTGGATCAGGGATTACGTATCTCAGCAGGGTGCTTCACATATTTTTTTTCACCTTATTACAAACTTTACTGATAAACAACCGTTGGATTTTATCCGGGAAATTCGTGAGGTATTGCCTGATATCCATATCGTGGCGTCAGGTCCTATTTACCGCGACATCACTACTGATATCAGTAATACTACAATACTGCATTCCATGCAGGAATTGCTGGAATTTTTAAACGATGATTATTTCCTTAGCATTACATAACTATAGACGTCGTTTACCACTATGGTTTTGCCTGACAGGATGATGAGGCGTTCAACAACATTTCTCAGTTCCCTGATATTGCCCGTCCAGTTATTGGATTTAAGCGCTTCGATGGCTTCTTCATCTATTCCTTTTACGGGAATACCATAGTCATTGCATATATCTTCCAGAAAATGCTGCACCAGTGGCGGTATATCATCCCGCCTGTCGTTCAGCGAAGGAACATGAATGATAATTACGCTCAGTCGGTGATATAAGTCCAATCGAAACAACTTTTCGTCCACTTCACTCAACAGGTCCTTATTGGTTGCAGTTATAACGCGAACGTCTACACTAATATCTTTATCTCCTCCTACCCTGGTTATTTTTCCTTCCTGCAATGCGCGTAATACTTTGGCCTGTGCACTCAGGCTCATATCCCCTATTTCATCAAGAAATAACGTTCCCCCATGTGCCTGTTCAAATTTTCCTATACGTTGTTTAACGGCGGAAGTAAATGAGCCTTTTTCATGGCCGAAAAGTTCACTTTCAATTAATTCAGTGGGAATGGCTGCACAATTTACTTCCACAAGCTGACCCTTGTTACGGCTACTTTTTTCGTGAAGCCAGCGGGCTACCAATTCCTTACCTACGCCGTTTTCTCCGGTGATCAATACCCTGGCGTCGGTTGGAGCAACTTTTTCAATAGAATCTTTAATTTTGATGATGGCGGGCGACTCACCGATCATTTCCTCCACCTTGGTCACTTTCCTGCGAAGTACTTTCGTTTCTGTAACCAGGTTGGTTTTATCCATCGCATTGCGGATGGTAATTAGTAAACGATTAAGATCGGGGGGTTTTGAAATATAGTCATAGGCTCCTTTCTTCACTGCCTCAACAGCCGTTTCGATGGTACCATGCCCGGAGATCATGATAACCGGTACATCAGGATTTCCTTCTCTTGCCTTATCGAGAAATTCAAGTCCGTCAAGTTTAGGCATCTTGATGTCACAAAGCACCACATCAAAACTCTTCTCCCGGAATTTTTTTAATCCTTCTTCGCCGTCACCTGCTTCTTCTATCTTGTATCCTTCATAAGAAAGAATTTCAGTAAGTGTTTTTCTTATCGCCTTTTCATCATCTATTATCAGGATATTCGACATAGTATATTTATTTGATTGACCTTATTAAAGATAGTCAAATAAGCATGTAATGAGACCGCGTGTTTGATCAGAATGTGAACCGCAAGCCTCCATAATAATTTCTAACTGCAGCGGGATTAAAGTAACGCCTTCCGAAGGCATTGATATCATTGCCGAGACTATATAGTTCGTTGGCAGCATTGTCAACCCCCGTGAAGATGTCCACAGAAACATTCTTTTTTGTTTTGAACCTCAATCCAATCCTCGACTGCAACAAACGGTAATCGTCTGCATACATGTCATTGGCATCGTTCAAAGGCGGGGAGGAAGTATAGTTAAACGTGATATTCCAATAGAAGCCCTTTCCGAAAACTACGTCAGTACCGGCAAGAAAGGTTTTAGATGGCACACCCGTTAAGTCATTGCCCGAGTAATCATTCGTGTTAACCTTGTAGTCTGTGAACGTAAAGTCAAACAACGATATACTGCTCCATAATCGCCATTGCCTCAGCCATCCATCTGCGCGATTTATCACGAATGCTTCACCGGCAAACTCAATGCCCTTTTGTTTTGTTCCGCCTGCATTAATAAAGTATTCTGCCCCGGCCGCATTGGTTCTTCGTACAATCGCATTGGTAAGATCAAATTGAAAAAATGTAAGGTCAAGGTTGATCCTCGAACGCATCAAAGAACTCTTTAAGCCGGCTTCATAACTCCACCCGTATTCCGCCTGCAGGTCAGATGATATGCCTCCGGCGGATGGCCTGATCTCGGCAAGAGAGGGCGGAGAATAACCCTTGCTTGCTGATGCGTGAGCAGAAATGGATGGACTAAACCGGTATAACAATGCCAGTCGGGGTACTAGTTGCAGGTCGAAATCTATCTTCTGAGGGTTAGCCTCCGGTATTGTTCTGTGGATATCATAGCTGAAATTATTGAGGCTTATTCCTGCATGAACAATAAACTTCTCATTGATATTAATTTCAGCCTGGGTAAATAAAAACTGCTGCACTGCCCTCACTTCATCACGTACCAGGTTGTTGTCAGGTACGCCTTTATTATTTCCGGTACTGTCGATGCGTGACCATCCATTCTGCCACTCGAATCCGCTGATCCATTGGAGGTCCGCATGGTGCAGTTTTTTGGAATAAATCCATTTTGTCCTTAGTGATACATTTGCCTCTTTCCTTTTTTCGTAATTTGAAATAAATGGATTTTCAAAGTCGGTGAGACTGAATCCCAGAGAAGTCACGTTGCTCCAATGATCCGACAACAACAGTTTGTTTGACCATCCGGTAAGTATGGTGTTGTTAGAGATACCCGCCTTCTGTGCTGCAGCCGATGGGAGAACTGCCGTTGCAGGTCTGGATTGTCTTGGATCTGCAGTCATCTGGGCAAGCGTTAAACCACCGGGTGTTCTATAGGCCAGTGATGCCAGTAACACCATAGCTTCCAATGTATTTCGCTTCCCTGTTTTCCAACTGAAATTAGCCTGTGTAAGGTCCCTACGCATCCTGCTGTTCTGCCGGTAACCATCAGACTGGTCGTGCGATTGCAGTATCTGAGCGTCCATCTTTTCGTAGTGCCCCTGCCACCTTACACTGGCGCCAAATAAACCATAAGAGCCGCCATTCAACTGGGCCATCCATTGATTTTTCTTATCGCCATTTACCGCAGGTTCTACCAACGTCATCACCCCACCTGTTCCGGCGCCATAAATACTTCCTCCGGGTCCACGAATCACTTCTACCTGGCCCAAGCCGTTAAAACTTATGAGGTTGAGATAGGTGTTGCCACCAGCGTCTGTCAGTGGAAAGTCTTTCCAGTAAATTTTTACGTTCCTAACGCCAAAGGGTGACCGAAGAAGGCTGCCACGTATCGATAGTCTATAGCTGGCGGGAGACCGCTCTTCCATCCTCACCCCGGGCATCGTATTGATCACGGGAACGAGCGAAGTGTTAGAGAAACGCTGGAGGTCGCGGCTTCTCATGATACTGATTGACGCGGGCACCGTGAGCAGTTGACGATTGTTTTCAAATCCCTTTACGGTGACTATTTCAAGGGATACCAACGTATCCCTTACCTGCGCATTTATATCACATGTAACGCACCATAATAAAACCGCCAACAACTTTCTCATAATTAAAAATAAAAATCCCGAATTGTTTCGGGATCTATTTCGTTTATTTCTGAAGGTACATTACTTCTTTTACCAGTTTCACCGTACGCGGTATATCGGGCAAATACCACGCAACAAGATTAGGCGCGTAGTGCATAGGTGCATCTAAAGCGGTGATTCTGCGAATCGGGGCATCGAGATAATCAAACCCTTCTTTCTGGATACGATAACTGATCTCTGAACTTATCGAAGCATAAGGCCATTGTTCCTCTACGATCACCAGGCGGTTTGTTTTTTTAACGCTTTCCAGGATAGTATACCAATCTAGCGGCCTGATGGTCCTCAGGTCAATAACTTCAGCACTAATGCCTTCTTTTTGCAATTCTTCAGCGGCGCCAAGAGCAACCTTCATCATCTTATTGAAAGAAACGATCGTCACATCAGTACCTGGTCGTTTGATATCAGCTTTACCAATGGGTATAAGGTACTCTTCTTCGGGCACTTCTCCTTTTTCTCCATACAACACTTCACACTCCATAAACACCACGGGGTCATCGTCGCGTATGGCAGACTTCAGCAATCCTTTGCCATCATAAGGATTAGAAACCGACACTACTTTAAGTCCGGGTATATTGGCATACATGCTTTCAAAAGCCGTGGAGTGCTGTGCTCCAAGCTGACCGGCAGAGCCGTTGGGCCCGCGAAAAACAATCGGGCAACCCACCTGTCCGCCACTCATGGCCAGCATCTTGGACGCTGTATTCAATATCTGGTCCAGCGCCAGCACCGCAAAATTCCAGGTCATATATTCAACGATCGGGCGAAGTCCGTTCTGTGCCGCACCAACGGCTACTGCAGTGAAACCCAATTCAGAGATGGGAGTGTCGATAACCCTCCGGGCACCGAATTCATCCAACATTCCCTGGCTCACTTTATATGCACCGTTGTATTCGGCAACTTCTTCGCCCATGAGCAGAACGCGATCGTCCCTCCTCATTTCTTCGTTCATTGCCTCCCTTAATGCTTCCCTGAACTGAATGATTCTGGCCATCGATATTAATTGTTTTGGAGTCGCAAAAATAGGGAAAAAGCATACGCGGAGGAAGAAAGGCGCTGCCAATTAAAATCCGGTCTTCCTGCTGATGTTCAAAGGCTTAGATTTTAACAATAACTGAACCTGGCGGCGGCCTTTGTACAGGTGGAAAAACCGCTTTGTGGAAAAATAAAGGGACTTTGGCACAATAATTTACATAGTAACATTGCTTGTATTAGAACATTGAATTGATTAGTTTACTGTTACAATGTCTCATTTTTAACCAAATCGTCCGTTATGAAAAAGTTTGGACTGATTTTTATCGGCGCCATCGCTGTATCTGCGTTACTGGTTTCTTACAAACCAGCGTCACGGAATGAAGTTCGCTTGCAGAAGGCCCAGCAGAGTTGGGGCAAACTGGGCGAAAGAAGTGTGGAAGCTACGGACAATGGAATGACTTCCCTGGATGCCGCAAATGGATCCGGAGTGAAAGCCATCAAGATAAAAGTAAAAAAAGGTGGAATTAATCTCCACCGCTGCGAAATATGGTTTCAGAATGGGACCAAAAAATCGGTAGATCTGCGTAACGACGTACCCGCTGGCTCAGAAAGCCGTGAAATTGATGTCACTGATAAAAACAATTCTGTGAGCAAAGTAGTTTTCTGGTATGATACCCGCAACTATGGCACTCAAAACGCAGAAGTTGAGCTTTGGGGAAAGAGCTAGGTTGGGATGTCAGCCCTCAATTCCGATTACCATAGCACTTGCTCCTCCACCACCATTGCAGATTCCTGCTGCGCCTAATCTTCCTTTATTACGTTGTAATACATTGATCAGCGTAACAATAATCCTTGCGCCACTACACCCTAATGGATGACCCAGGGACACTGCGCCACCATGCACATTTACTATTGCCGGGTTAAGCTTCATTCGTTTGCTGTTTTCGATTCCCACTACCGCAAACGCTTCGTTCAATTCCCAATAATCAATGTCTTCCATATTCAGTCCGGCCTTAGCCACGGCTTTGGGGAGGGCTAAAGATGGGCTCGTGGTAAACCATTCAGGAGCCTGCTCGGCGTCGGCGAACGACAAAATTTTTGCCAAAGGCTTAATACCCAGTTCACGCATTTTTTCGCCACTCATCAATACAACCGCCGCTGCTCCGTCATTCAGGGTAGACGCATTAGCTGCCGTCACTGTTCCTTCTTTGGAAAAAGCGGGCTTTAGCGCTGCAATTTTATCAAACTTCACATTGAAAGGTTCTTCATCCCTGCTAAATAATACCGGCTCACCTTTGCGCTGTGGGATAGGAACAGAAACAATTTCATTC
>JANMMA010000350.1:0-5606 GCA_031372815.1 Sphingobacteriales bacterium | reverse complement strand
GGCTGAAAGCGATGGGAGTGGATGGCATCATATCTGACTATCCTGACCTGTTTAGACAATAATTTTGTTTTATCATTAACTTCGCCATCCAAGCAAACTGCATGCAAATCATTGAAGTAAATACCACGGCTACCCGAAAATCGTTTTTGGATGTTCCCCGAAAGCTCTACAGGGATGATTCCCTCTGGGTCTGTCCCCTGGATAAGGACCTGGAGTCTGTTTTTGATCCCGCAAAAAATAATTTTCATTCCTTTGGAGAGTGCAAAAGATGGATATTCAAAGACAACAATGATCAGCTTGTTGGCCGTATCGCCGCTTTTATCAACCGGAAAAAAGCATACCATTATACGCAGCCTACAGGAGGGTGTGGTTTTTTTGAATGCATCGACAATCAACAGGTGGCCGACCTAATTTTTGATACCGCAAAGAATTGGCTCAAAGAAAAGGGTATGCAGGCGATGGACGGGCCTATTAATTTTGGAGAGAATGATATGTGGTGGGGACTTCTTGTAGAAGGATTCACCAAGCCTTATTACGGCATGAATTATAATCCTCCCTATTATAAGCGACTGTTCGAGCAATATGGATTTAAAGTTTTGTATGAGCAGATTTCCAATAAGCTGGTTAAGACAAAACCATTTCCTGAAAGATTTTATAAAATTGCCAACTGGGTCATTAATAAAAAAGGGTTTCATTTTGAACACCTGAGTGTTAAAAACCTTCCGAAATATACTTCAGACTTCAAAGAGATCTATAATGATGCATGGCAGGATTTTGAAAATTTTACGCCCATTACAGACGCAACCATGCTGGAATCATTTGAAAAGATGAAGCCCATCATGGATGAAAATATGATCTGGTTCGCTTATGTTGACGGAGAACCGGCAGCCTTTGTACTTTCCCTGCCTGACGCCAATCAACTGATCGACGGGTTAAATGGAAGGCTGGATGTGTTAGGATCGCTTAAGTTTCTATGGAATAAATATGTGAAGAAAAATACCAAAATGCGTGCTGTGATTATGGGTACGAAAAAGAAATTCCAGCGCCTGGGCCTCGAATCTGCTTTATTTGTTAAACTTAACGATTATGTTTTTGCCTTAAACAGGTATGAAGAACTGGAATTGTCATGGGTCGGGGATTTTAACAAACAAATGATTGCATTACATGAAGCCACAGGGGCAACGTTTGCGAAACGACATGTAACCTACAGGGTAATATTTGATTCTTAGGACTTTTGCCAAATATTGCTAATTTTGCATCGTATTCATGAAGGCAAACATCATATCATTAGTTGATTTCTTCTATCCGCCATTCCAGAAAGTGCTGGATATCAAAACCTTTCGCTACCTGGCCTGCGGCGGGGGGAATACATTGCTTGATATCATACTCTATTTCATCAGTTATAATTTCATTCTCGACAAAAAAATTGTCCAACTTCCATTCATAGCCATTAGCCCGCATATTGGTGCGTTTATCATTTCTTTCTGCATTACATTTCCGTTGGGTTTTTTCTTAATGCGTCATGTGGTTTTCACCGATTCTTACCTTCGTGGCAGGGTGCAGTTGTTTCGTTATATCCTGCTGGTGATGGCATGTGTAATGCTCAATTATGTTTTCCTGAAGCTCTTCGTGGAACACTTTCATATCTATCCCACCGTTGCTAAAATCTGTACTACCTGCATCATTGTTGTTTTCAGCTATCTTGCCCAGCGGCATTTTACCTTCAAAACTGCAGACGTTAAAAGTTGATATTATTTACCATAACATCAAGCGATCCTGAGGTCGTAAACCTAACTACCAACTTCTCGGTAAATGGATAAATTTTGTTGATAGCGATTGTTTTTACTTCACCCGACATCTTAATTCCCGGTTTAATATCGCTGGTTAACTGTTTGTTGATCCTGTCAAGCAGCATGGCCTCGTAGGGCGAAACATCGAACTTGCTGTAAGCCTGCAGCGTTGATAGTATTTTCCTGTTAAACAACCATTCTGCTGATTTTACCAGCATGTCCTTTGACCGGATATCGTATTCGAGATTTTCAAGGATCAGGATTTTTTTTACCACATCATAAACCGGGCGGCCGGTCAGGTAAAACTCGCCAGACTCAGATCCTGAGAATTTTATCTTCAGGATAAGTTTTTCATTGTTGGCACCATAGACTTCGCACTGTTCTACAACAACATATTTTCCCAGTTTCTCCAGTTCAATTCTTTTGTTCTTCAGGTTGGTATTCAGTATAATGCTTAAAGAATCGTAATCGAGATATGCATCAATATTTATGGTAAAGCCACGTGATGGAACGCTGGTGGATATATCCGGTATAACGGTTCGGGATACCTGAGGTTTTAATTGTGTGATTACTGGTCGGGCTGAAATACCAACAGACAATAGCATAGTGTCGTTGCTGGCCGAAATTTTACTAATCCTGATACGCTGGGGATTAATTTGCAGGTAACCGTAGTTATACATGGGCTGAACCGTATTCAGGATGTCCCAAATTTGTTGAAACTGCGGACGCAGATTAATCGATTGCAGAGTATCAACCATAGAAGATCGGGCTCCGTCAAGTTGTGCAGTGAGCCTTTGCATCACATTGTTTGTGATGTCCTGTCCCCAGAAACAAACGGTACACTTATCCAGCGGTACTGGATCGAGCCTGTTTATATTGGCTTTCACCTGGTATGTGGGTGTAATACCGAAACCGGCAGTAAAAGCTACGGATACTTTTCTTTCACCTTCACGAAGGCCACAGGTACAGGTAGGAGACCAGGGTGTCATGGCCGTGCGGTCACTCCCCGTGCCGGAACATATTCTTTGTCCACCAGCCATCTGATAATATCCGGTAAAGGCCATGTTCACCTGGTTACCGTTTGCGTTCATTTGCAGCGGGCCGCGACGAAACCTGTACATATACCGTGTATCGCAATTCTCAACTACATAGTCTGTAGGATATCCGGGCGACGTATATACCTTTTCTACCTGACTTTCTGCAATGGCATACACTGCGGCAAGGTTAATCCTCAGGGGGATATCAATTTCAGACATCGGTAGTGAGTCGAGCGTATATATCGTATTGTTCAACGTTGGTTTTTCCGGTATGATTTTTTTTGAACAGGCCGTAAAAAACATAAGGACGGTGATGGTATAGATGAATTTAACGCTACGCATTGCGATAAAATTAGGAACTTTCCATTCATGGAGCAATTCGATGTAGCGATCATTGGCGCAGGACCGATTGGCATGGCCTCTGCCATAGCCTGCGGTAAAGCAGGACTATCGCATGTAATGATAGATAAGGGTACACTGGTCAACAGTATTTTTAATTATCCGCTGAACATGACTTTTTTTTCAACTTCAGAGAAACTGGAGATTGGTGATGTTCCATTCATTTCACATAACCCGAAGCCTACACGCAGCGAAGCACTTGAATACTACAGGAGAGTAGCAATGCACTGGAACCTGAATGCGCGTTTATATGAGAAGGTCAACAGCATTGAGAAAGTTCAGGGCAACTTTCATATTAACACGTCAAAACAACAGTACGAAGTACACGCTGTTACTATTTGCACGGGGTTTTATGACATCCCCAACCTGATGCATATTCCAGGGGAAGACCTGCCTAAAGTTCATCACTATTATAAAGAGCCACACCTGTATTATAATCAAAAACTACTTGTTGTGGGTGCGGCCAATTCAGCTGTCGATGTAGCGTTGGAAACCTTTCGAAAAGGGGCGATGGATGTTACCATGGTCATCCGCGAAGAGGGTATCCGGGAGAGCGTGAAATACTGGGTGAGGCCCGATATAGAAAACCGTATTAAACTGGGGGAAATAAAAGCTTATTTCCATTCCGAACTCACCGCGATCCGCGAAAATGAAGTGGACATCCAGACCCCTGAAGGCAAACTTACCATAGCCAATGATTTTGTGCTGGCCATGACAGGTTACACGCCCGACTTCGATTTTCTTACCAGCCTGGGCATAGAACTTCTTCCTGATGAAGGACTGTACATTCCCAAACACAACACAGATACGATGGAGACTAATGTCCCCGGAATCTACCTTGCCGGCGTTATTTGTGGCGGAATGCAAACCAACAAATGGTTTATCGAAAACTCCAGGGTGCATGCCGACCAGGCCATCGGCCATATATTATCTACTATGGCCCGAAAACCTGTTATGTGATTCAGGTGCGATTGCGGTTGTCATAGTTTACTCCATTCGATCAAATCTGCTCTCCCCGAGGTTATTAGACGGCTGACAGGCTGACTTTGGCAGTTCCCTGCTACACCCTTATACTGCCTACCATGTTGGACACAGAGGCCTGTATATGGGCAAGACTGACAATTTAGCACTTTGTATACCTGCGGCATATTACTTGTTAATGCTACTGTACATTAAATTCAAGTTTATCATGGGAAAAATAATCGGAATCGACCTCGGAACAACCAATAGCTGCGTAGCAGTAATGGAAGGAAATGAGCCCGTGGTGATTGCAAATGATGAAGGCCGTCGCACAACACCTTCAGTTGTTGCATTCCTAAAAAACGGGGAGCGTAAAGTGGGAGATCCAGCTAAACGCCAGGCTATCACTAATCCGGTAAATACGATTATGAGTGTTAAGCGCTTCATGGGACGCCGTCATGATGAGGTGTCTGAAGAAATGCAGCACTGGAGCTATAAAGTCGTAAAAGGTGACAATAATACAGTTCGTATTGACATAGATGGCCGTAATTATACACCACAGGAAATCAGTGCCATGATCCTTCAGAAAATGAAGAAGGTGGCTGAAGATTATCTTGGTCATGAAGTGACCGAGGCTGTAGTTACTGTTCCCGCCTATTTTAATGATGCACAGCGTCAGGCTACCAAAGAAGCTGGTGAGATTGCCGGATTAAACGTCCGCAGAATTATCAACGAGCCTACAGCCGCTGCTCTTGCGTACGGATTGGATAAGAAGATGCACGATAGTAAAATTGCCGTATTTGACCTTGGCGGTGGAACATTTGATATTTCTATTCTTGAACTTGGCGAAGGTGTATTTGAAGTAAAATCCACTAGCGGCGACACCCACCTTGGCGGTGATGACTTTGATAAAGTGATCATGGACTGGCTTGCTGATGAGTTCAGGAAAGAAGAAAATGTGGACCTGCGTAAAGATCCTATGGCACTGCAACGTTTGAAAGAGGCGTCAGAAAAAGCCAAGGTTGAGCTTTCTTCTTCTTCAGAAACAGAAATCAATCTTCCTTATATAACGGCTATTGATGGTGTGCCTAAACACCTGGTAAAAAAATTGACCAGGGCTAAGTTTGAACAACTGGCCGACAACCTTTTTGCACGATGCCTCAAGCCTTGTGAGAAAGCATTGAAAGATGCAGGTTTAAGCACTTCGCAGATCAATGAAGTGATTCTTGTCGGTGGTTCATCAAGGATCCCTAAAGTACAGGAAATTGTAGAAAAGTTTTTTGGTAAGAAACCAAACAAGAGTGTTAACCCGGATGAGGCAGTTGCCGTAGGTGCAGCGGTTCAGGGTGCAGTACTGACCGGTGAAGTAAAAGATGTATTGTTGCTCGACGTAACTCCGCTTAGCCTGGGTATTGAAACC
>JANMMA010000211.1:0-40098 GCA_031372815.1 Sphingobacteriales bacterium | reverse complement strand
CTGAAAATTCACATCTTTTCCTTTGGCACTATTGTACTGAAAGGGGAGTGGGGCATCGTGGCTCATGACAAATTTCTTGTCTGATCCGTTCCTGGCGTAAGTATTCATCGCATCTATATCACAACAGGAAACCATATCCTGTGCTGATAACATAGAAACTAATAAGATACTTATCACCGAAGCAAGTATTTTTTTCATGTTGTTGTGTTTATGGGATGTAAACACCGAATAATACCAAAAGTTCTTTTATTGGAGAAAGATTTTCCGCGTTGTTAACGAACCGTTCGACGTTTCAACTACGAGAAAATATGTGCCGGGTGACCACCCACTGCAATCAACCTGCTCCGCCCTGGTGTTGGTGTTCATTTGATGTATAATTCTTCCCGTTGGGTCAAATATCATACCCTTTGAAATGGCTTTGTTAAAAGAAACGACGAAATGGTTTTTTGCCGGATTGGGAAATACAGAAAGATTAAATGTTCTCATTCCTCCTTTATTAACTTTTAATATGGAAGAATAGGTGAGTCTGCGATCGGCATCCACAAGCTTAATACGGTAATAGTTTACGCCTGCAATGGGTGTAAGATCATCATAGGTATAATTTCTGTTGCCATGGGTATTGATGCTATTGATCGTTAGCCATTCCCGTCCATTTTCAGAACGTTCAACTGCTGAAAATAGCAGACCGGTAGATTCCTTAGAAATCTCCCAGTGGAGACGTATAAACGTGTTTACCTCGCTGGCAGAAAAATTTGTGAGCGTTAATGGAAGTATAAAGTTGCACTGAAACATCAGTTCAGCTATGATCCAGTCGCTGGATGAAGTCTGCTGGATCACTACACTGTCAACTGCCGACCTGAAGAAAGCACGCATGGAAGACTGCGTAGTGGAATTAGTGGTTGACGCTCCATTTATCAAATTGCCCGAAGTGATGAAAGCCCCGTTTACCGGATCCTTGAAATCAATAAAAACTTCAACACCATTATTAAATCCCCTTACCCGTTGAGTTTCCCAGTTTAGGAAATCACCGCGGATATTGTCGACCCTAAAATGTATCCGATTGGAGTCCAAAGGGGACTGTAACTTAAAATAGGTGTAATTGCTGCCAGGAGAACTTCTGGCCCTGGAAACCCAAAGTGATGCATAGGATAGTCCTTTCCAGTTGGATGAACTTATACTATAGTAAGGCCTTCCGCTGACCATGGTGCCTACGGTATTTACCTGTACATCAATACTTCCGCCAAGCCGGCCTGTGTTGGTTAATAATCCATTCCTGTTTCCGAGCAGCCATTCGGTTTCTGTACCGACGCATTGGCTCCTGGCCGCCGTCATCAGAAACAACATCAGGTTGAGCAGCAGAAAAAGGTTTTTCATCTCAAATAAAACGAATCCATGGTCGGCATATTGCTTGCATAGGATCAACACATTTTGTGATAAGTACCTGATTATAAAGTATCCCGATTAGTTGCGGTCAATTTCTCCACATGCCCGAATGGAAATTTTTTGGTGGACTGAATAAATGTTAAGTTTGCATGACCTTCAGGAATTTGTTCGTGCATTTCATTCCGCCGGGTCTTTCAGTAAAAACAATTTTTTTATGGCAAAGTACATCTTCGTTACCGGCGGGGTAACCTCTTCATTGGGTAAGGGCATCATTTCCGCATCCCTTGCTAAATTATTGCAGGCGAGGGGATTGAATGTTACCATCCAGAAATTCGACCCTTACATCAATGTGGATCCGGGTACTCTCAATCCATACGAGCACGGAGAATGTTTTGTCACGGAAGATGGTGCTGAAACTGATCTGGACCTGGGTCATTATGAACGGTTCCTCAATATATTCACCTCACAGGCGAATAACGTAACCACCGGCAAAATATACCAGACAGTAATTAATAAAGAAAGGGAAGGTGCATACCTCGGCAAAACGGTACAGGTAGTTCCCCATATTACCGATGAGATCAAGCGCCGGATGAAACTGTTGGGAAATGCCTATGATATTGTGATCACAGAAATTGGAGGAACGGTGGGTGATATTGAAAGCCTTCCGTTTATTGAGGCTGTTAGGCAATTGCAATGGGAGCTGGAAGATGAAGATTGCCTCGTGGTTCACCTTACGTTGGTGCCTTACCTGAAAGCCGCCAAAGAACTGAAGACCAAGCCAACCCAACACAGTGTTAAGCTGATGAGTGAAAATGGCGTTCATCCCGATATTATCGTGTGCAGAACGGAGCGACCGTTGTCTATAGAAATCAGGCGAAAAATCGCCCTGTTCTGCAATGTAAAGCAGGAGGCCGTAATTGAAGCGGCAGATGCAGCATCCATCTACGAAGTGCCAGTGATTATGATGCGTGAAAAACTTGATGTCATCTGCCTGAAAAAATTGAACATCACAAACTTCAGTGAGCCGGAATTATCAAAATGGAAAGAGTTCCTTGATAAGCTGAAATATCCAAAGAGTAAAGTCAACATTGGTCTGATCGGAAAATATATTGAACTGCAGGACGCTTATAAATCCATATTGGAGGCCTTTGTTCACGCCGGTGCCATGAATGAATGTAAGGTGGATGTGATCAACATTCACAGTGAATTCATCACGGATGCAAATGTTGATGAAAAACTTGCGGGGCTCGACGGATTGTTGGTTGCACCGGGTTTTGGCCATAGAGGAATTGAAGGAAAGATAATTGCAGTAAAATACGCCCGTGAAAATAACCTTCCGTTTTTTGGCATCTGCCTCGGTATGCAGATGTCAGTCATAGAATTCGGCCGCAACGTTCTTAAACTTAAGGATGCACACTCAACCGAAATGAATCCAGCCTGCCCAAATCCAGTCATCGACTTAATGGAAGAACAGAAAAAAGTTACTGCAAAAGGAGGTACCATGAGGCTTGGGTCATACCCCTGCCAGATACAGACAGGCACCCTTGCAGAAAAGATATATGGCACTGAAATGATCTGCGAACGACACCGTCACCGTTGGGAATTTAACAATGCTTACCTCAAACATTATGAAGAGGCCGGCATGGTGGCTAGTGGAAAGAATCCTGAAAGTAACCTGGTAGAGATTATAGAACTCAAAAATCATCCTTTCTTTATCGGTGTTCAGTATCACCCGGAACTTAAAAGCACCGTGGAAAACCCTCATCCCATTTTTGTTCATTTTGTAAAGGCCTCAAAAGAGCACGCCGAGAAAAAATCGGCCTTAAAAAATCCTATGCTCCAGGGCGAAATGATCTGATAGCAAAATTCTTTATAACCTGATTTGTGTAAGATCCCTGAAGGCAGGGGATGCTGCCAACCTAATTTGACTATATTTGCCGCTCAATTGGAGATATGAATATTGATAGAAATTCGGTGATTGGCTTTGTGTTGCTGGCGTTGCTTTTCTTTGGATACTTTTATTTCACTCGCCAGGGCCAGATCGAACTGGAAGCGAAGCAAAAAAGAATGGCGGATTCTATTGCCAGGATTCAGCCCCAAAAAAATACTCCCCTGGTCACCCTGGATTCTATTAAGACAGATTCATTATCCAGGATATCCTCAGCCGGGCAATTCGTCACTAGCGGAAATGGTAAGGAAGAAATTACGATAGTGGAAAATGACATTGTGCGGATCGCTTTTACCAATAAAGGTGGGATGCCCAAATATTTTGAGCTGAAAAAATACCTTTCAAAAGATAGTAGCCAGGTAAGGCTTGGGGGCACATCCTTCGACAGATTAACCTATCGTATCAATACCGGTAATAATAATACCAGTGAAACTGCAGAACTCTTTTTTTCTGCAGGTCAAATCCTTAAAAACACTGACAGTAGCCAGTCTTTGGCCTTTACACTGGCAGATTCCACCGGTCGATCAATAGTACATGAGTTTGTTATTTTTCCGGGTCAGTATATGATTGATTGGAATGTTCGTATGAACAGGGTAGACCAGCTCATTGGTAAGAACAGCCTCGATCTGTCATGGCAGGCTTCAGCACAGCAACAGGAAAAAGATATTGCCGGAGAAAAAAGGGAAACGCAGATCGACGTTTATAAAAAAAGTGGTTTCGATTATTTCACGATGAAAGATGGAATAAATGAAAAATTCGATGAAGGCGTAAAGTGGATCAGCCTGAAACAAAAATTTTTCAACCATACCATCATCGCCAAAAACGGTTTCTCTTTCGCTGAAGTAAATACTACCGTACCCGATGATTCAGTAGGCATTGTTGCAAGGTCGATGGCAACACTTAAAGCACCGCTGGCCTCCGGAACATCCGCACTGATACCTTTCAGTGTATATTATGGACCGAATGACTTCCAGATCCTGAAGGGCTATAAGATGGACCTGGAAGACATGGTTAACCTGGGTCAGGGTTTCTATGCTTTTGTAAAGTATATCAACAGGCTTATTGTAATGCCTGTATTCAACCTGTTTTCCGGCTTTATTAAAAGTTATGGTCTGGTCATTGCGCTGTTGACGATAATTATCAGACTGGTAACTTCACCCCTTGTTTACACGAGTTATTTGAGCGGCGCTAAAATGAAAGCCCTAAAGCCGGAGCTCGATGTACTTAAAGAAAAGTTCAAGGACGACCAGCAGGCATTTAGTATGGAGCAGATGAAACTATTCCGTACGGCAGGTGTCAATCCTTTAGGCGGCTGTATACCAGCGCTACTGCAGATCCCGATATTTTTTGCGCTCTATAGTTTTTTCAACGCTGAGATAGCACTTCGTGGCCAGTCATTCTGGTGGTCTAAAGACCTTTCATCATATGATTCCATATTGAATTTTGGATTCACCATTCCATTTATTGGCAACCACCTTAGTCTGTTTACGTTACTAGCCGTGGGAACTTCGCTGGCGATTTCGCTATACAGCATGAGCATGACGCCAGACCAGAACAATCCGGTGCTAAAGTACATGCCCTATATATTCCCGGTAATGCTGTTGGGTATCTTCAATAGCCTTCCGTCTGCACTTACCTGGTATTATACCGTATCTAACGTGATCACCCTTGCCCTTCAATACGTAATACAGAATTACATCATCGACCATGATAAGATCCTTGCCAAGTTGCAGGAGAACAAAAAGAAACCTAAGTCGAAACCGAAGTGGCAGGAAAGGCTCGAGCAAATGCAGGAAACCCAGAAAAAAGTGCAGGATTTGAAAACAAAGACCAACAAAAAATAGGCTGCATTTAACAGCGACGTTGCAACCGCATCTTCCGTTTTGTAATCTTATTCCCATGAAGTATTTATTACGATACCTCCTACCCGCCATCACTATGCTGCCCGCGACTAACCTCATGGCCCAGAAAGTATTGTCTGAAGGGCTCATACAAAACGATGTGTCCGTTCAAACCGGTTCCAGCCAGGCAAAGATGGCCGATATCTTCGACGGTGCTACCGGTTCTGTATATATCCGGGGAAGCCAGTCGCGCACCGAGTTAAAAAGTGCTATTGGCAGTTCCATCACCATTTATGACAGTAAACTGGCCAGTGGCGTTGTAATCCGTGAATTCGGTGCGCAAAAACTCCTGATCAGGATGAATGCAAATAACTGGGCAGATAAGAATAAAAAATATGACGGTATAACCTTCACCAAAACAGGGGAGACAAAGAAAATTGCTGGTTATGAATGTGAACAGGCTGTGGCCAAATTGGCGGATGGAAGTTCTTTCACCGTATTCTACACTACAGAGCTTTCGCTTGAAAATAAAAGTTACGATCCACAGTTCAGGAACCTGCCGGGTGTGCCCCTTGAATATGAATCTGTTATAGGTTCAATGAGGGTGAAATATTCTGCCAATAAGGTGAGTTTTGACCCCGTTCCCATTCAGCGATTTGAAATCCCCACTTCTGGGTACAGAGAGATGACCTATGACGAAAGCATTAAGGCTGTCAGATCAAATTAATTTCAAAAAAGTCCAGAAATTCTTTTGGCCGGAAATTGAAGCATGGCTTCTGGAAGAAAACAGGGTAGAAAAATCAACAATTAAATTAGAATTCTACATCATTTCAGTATACAAAATTAGTGTCAAAACAAAATGGCGTCCAAAAGGGGAATGTGAACAGGTGGAAATATGTTAGAATTGATGACTAGCGAACCGGAGTAGGGGTTTTAAACTTTTTCAGGACGTTTGTTTTAATCCTGTAAGGCATTACCCAGGTAACATTTCCGCGTTGGTAGGTGATTACAGTGCTGGATGAAATGGAACTGGATGATCTTTTGGTTCCAAAACTCCTATTTCCCCTGTACGTGTACCCTGATTTTAGGGAGAAATTGAGGTCAGATTTCAATGTGGAGAAGGCTTTTGACGATTTTTTGCCTCCATCCATGGTCCCATCAACCGCAAAAACGTAATGAGCCATGCTGAACATTACCAGCACCACTACCACTTTTTTGGCAAACCCTGAAGTTATATGTGAAGTATTAAAACTCATCTATACAAAATTAACAAAAACTATTCCAAACTATAAAACCGTTCGTCATATTATTAACAGAATTTAACACAAAGGGGATAAATAAGTAAATCCTGATTTTGAACGGAATCTTTAATGGTTTATTTTACAGTAACCAATAACAAATGAGTAAAAATCCATACCGTGAAGAGAATGAGGACATAAGGGAGATTCTCAGGCAGTATGAGAACCTCAGGTCAGGCAAAAGTCACTCATTTCTCTATGAAGAGTCTTTTGAACGAATAATTGACCACTACGACGATATGGATGATCTGGTGAAAGCCCTCGAGGTGGTTGAGACTGGAATATCCCACTATCCGTTTTCTTCCTTCCTGGTGGTCAAAAAGGCAGATCTCCTGATTGCCACGAAAAAATATGTGGAAGCCCTGGATATACTGGAAAAAGCTTCGATCCTGGATATCAATGACATTGACATTTACATCCTCAAAACAGACGCACTTCTCGCCCTTGACCAGCAGGAAAAAGCTGTTGCCCTGCTCGAAGAGGCCATACAACGGTTTGAAGGGGAAGACCGTATTAACCTATTGTTTGAACTGGCTGACGTATATGATGATTATGAGGAGTTCGACAAAATATTTGACTGCCTCAAACTCATCCTTGAAAATGATCCCAATAATGAGGAGGCATTGTATAAAATTTGTTTCTGGACCGATTTCACGGGACGCAATGAGGAAAGTATTCGGTTACACCTTTGGATCATTGATGAATATCCCTATAGCGAACTTGCCTGGTTTAATCTGGCTGCTGCCTACCAGGGTTTGAAATTATACGAGAAGAGCATAGATGCTTACAAGTATGCGCTGGTAATCAATGAAAAATTTGATTATGCTTACCGCAATATGGCAGATGCGTTTATACGTTTACGTAAGTACAAAGAAGCCATCGAATCATTAGAAAAAGTCATTGAACTGTCAAGGCCTGAAGACGTTATCTATGAAGCCATTGGTCACTGTTACGATAAGCTGAAAAATTATGCCCAGGCAAGGTTTTATTATCGCAAGGCTTCCCACCTTAACCATGAAGACGGAAAATTATTCTACAAAGTGGCAGGAACGTATATGAACGAACGTAACTGGACGCAGGCTGTGAAGAATCTTGAAACGGCACTACGCATTAGCAGGCTGAATCATGAGTTTAACCTGGCTATTGGTGAATGTTTTGTGCAGTTGGGTAAAACCCGTGACGCCATTCATCATTTCACCGTAGTGGTGCAGCAAAAGCCTAAAAGCGTTGCGGGATGGGAAGCGTTGATACGTGGCCTTTATACTGCGGGATTTTATGAGGAAGCCGAGCAGCAGGTTAACCTCGCCCAAAAAATGACTTCTCAAAAGCCCATTTTTCAATTTTATATGAGTGCGATTTTATTTGCATCAGGCAAGTCTAAAGAGGCACTGTTGCAACTTGAGTCAGCCATGGGTAAGTCGCCCAAATTACTGAAGCGTTTTATCGAACTTAATCCCATTATTCTTCAAAATCAGGCCGTTGTTGATATGATTGCAAGGTTCAAAAGAAACCGTTCCTTTTAAGGTGAAGCAGGCAAGCATTAAAAGCCTATTTTTGCGCCAATTTTAATAGTGCATACATGAATTTCAACCTATCCCAAATTCCTGTGCGTTTTGCTAAGCCCAGGAAAGCAGGCCTTACTATGGTTATGGATAAAGGCCTTAGCACAGAAGAAGCCCGCAATTTTCTGAGTGTTGCGCATCCCCATGTGGACATCGTTAAACTTGGCTTCGGGACCTCTTTCGTAACGCCAAACCTTCGTGAAAAACTTGAGATATATCGTTCCTATGATATTCCGGTATATTTCGGAGGAACACTGTTTGAAGCTTTCCTGGTGAGAAATCAGTTTACAGATTATATTGCTGTATGTAAAGACTACGGTATCGAATACATGGAAGTAAGTGATGGATCCATAACGATCCCGCACTCTGAAAAATGCGGTTATATTGAAAAGCTTACTAAGCACGGAATCGTATTAAGTGAAGTGGGTAGCAAAGATGCAGAACACATTATCCCTCCGTATAAATGGATTGAATTGATGAAGGCTGAACTGGAAGCGGGTTCGGAATATGTTATTGCAGAAGCACGGGAAGCAGGAAACGTAGGCATATACCGCGGAAGTGGGGAAGTAAGGGAAGGACTGGTACAGGAAATCCTTACCCAGATACCGGGAGAAAAGATTATTTGGGAAGCTCCCCAAAAAGCACAGCAATTGTATTTCATTGAATTGCTTGGAGCCAATGTTAACCTCGGTAATATCGCGCCGTCAGAAATGTTGCCGCTGGAAACCATGCGACTGGGACTGAGGGGTGATACTTTTCACCTGTTCCTGGATAAAGCAAATCATCAATGAGACTGTTTGGGCTGATAGGATTTCCCCTATCCCATTCATTTTCAAAAAAGTATTTTACCCAAAAGTTCAGTGCTGAAGGAATAGATGCCGGATATGAAAATTATCCATTGGAAGACATTCGTGAACTTCCTGCATTAATAGGGACACATCACCTGGAAGGCATAAACGTCACCATTCCGCACAAACAGTCAGTAATCCCCTACCTGAATACTGTCTCAAATGTGGTGAAGGAAACGGGCGCCTGTAATTGTATACGGATCAGGAATGGCCAGGTCGAAGGCTTCAATACCGATGTCATTGGATTTGAAGTTTCACTATCCACCCATCTTACCGCAATTCATTCCAGGGCGCTTGTATTAGGAACCGGAGGTGCAGCAAAGGCAGTATGCTATGTGCTACAACGAAAAGGAATCCCCTACCTGCAGGCGAGCAGAAAACCGGGAAACAAACTGATCTCCTATTCAGATATTACTCCAGACTTTATAAAGAAACATCTGCTTATCATCAATACTACCCCTTTGGGTATGTTCCCGGAGAGTGATGGCTGCCCTGACATACCATACCATGCTATTACCCCTGATCATTATCTTTTTGACCTGGTCTATAATCCATCTGTCACATTGTTTTTGCAACATGGCGCGGACCACGGAGCCGTTACCGAAAATGGGTACGATATGTTAGCCTTACAGGCCGACGAGAGTTGGAAGATATGGAATGGCTAGTGCGGTTATTGCTGTTCGGTCATTATACTCACCATGTCGCCAATGTCGAAAAAGTTAACGCTTGCAGGTATAGAAGCTGCAGACTCCAGTTTGGACTTCCATTGGTTGAGGGTCGCATTATCAACGTCATTTCTTATGGCCGGAATGAGGTCCTTTAATTTATACGACAGCCTGACGGTTCCCTCCGGTGAAATGATCCGAATGTAGTTGCCATCATGAAACTGCACCGCTTTCATCATCCTGTAATCTCGGTTGTCCCTGATCGTTAGTGGGGCGGTGACCGGGGCTGGTGTGGTTTCCATTTCAACACGCGCAAGTAAAACATGTTTACCTGCGCCGGAAGTTGTCACTATAGGATTTTTGCTTATGCTTATCTCTTCTATATGCGCACTTGACAGGGGGTCCTCAGTTTGAATTTTATCCGGCGTAGTTTTTTTCTCTGCAGATACCGTTGGCGGCGTAAGAGAGATTTCTGTCGGGATTTTTTTAGGTGTACCCAATGCCGCGGATTCATGAGGAAGAATACTGGTAGCGAGTTCTGCCGGAAGGATATTTTCTTTTTGTCCATTTAACAGCCACGCGGCAAAAACCAGGATTGCAGCAATTGATGCCGCTGCAACCCAGCGTGATGGCTTTGAATACCAGGGTAAAGTCTTTATTTCTGCAACGCCGTCCAGTTCGTCTGTTACTGCTGTCCATACAGCGGCCGGTGGAGTTTCTTCAAAATCTTTAAGGTTGTTGCGCAGGCCGGAGATATCATTATCCAGTTCAAAATTGATCCTTTCCCATGAACCCTGGGGAGGGGTTACTTCATAATGATATAGTTCACTGCTCCATTGCATAAGGGCTATTTAGAATTGGATTCTTTTTGTTTTCCGGTAATTATATTTTTCAATATCGCCTTGGCCCTGGCCAACTGTGACTTGCTTGTTCCTTCACTAATGCCCATCATTGCAGCAATATCTTTATGCGTATATCCTTCTACCACATAAAGATTGAAAACAGCACGATATCCGGGCGAAAGCTCCTGTATCAGTTTCATCAGGTCCTTCGCAGCCAGTTTATCGAAAGCCGACCAGTCCTTGTCTTCCACGTTATTCTCCTGAGTTTCTGACACAGGGTACATATTTACTTTTCGCCTATAGTGTTCAATCGCCGTATTCACAAATATGCGCCTTATCCATCCCTCAAAAGATCCTTCAGCCCTGAACCTTTCCAGGTTACGAAATACTTTGATGAATCCTTCCTGGAGAATGTCCTGGGCATCTTCGGCATGACTTGCATATCGCAGGCAAACGCCATACATTTTGGGTGCAAAACTGTTATACAATAGTTCCTGCATCCTCCTGTCTCCATTGATGCTTCCACGGATTAAGTCGGATTCTTTGATATTATGGTTGTCTGCTATATTCATGTTTTTGGATAAATCATTGTTTATCCGTTGTTTTTGGTGGCCAGGAATAGAATTAACCTGTCCATCGCTTTTTTACGATGGCTATAAAGATTCTTAACAGCGGTATTCATTTCAGCGAAAGTACGTGTATCGCCATCGGGAACAAAAACAGGATCATAACCAAATCCTGCATTTCCTCTTTTTTCTTCAATAATAGTGCCCTGGCAAATTCCTTCAAACTGAAATTCCTGTCCATCATGGATAAGTGAAATAACGGTACGGAACCTCGCTTTCCGGTTATACTGACCTTCCAGTTCGCGCAGCAGTTTTGCCGTGTTCTCGGCAGGGTTTTTATCATTTCCTGCATAACGTGCACTTTTCACGCCAGGATCCCCGCCAAGTGCTTCGGCCTCCAGCCCGGTATCTTCGCTAAAACAGTTCTTTTTGGTGTGATGGTAGATTGTCATGGATTTTTCCCTTGCGTTGGCTTCCAGGGTATCATGTGGCTCAGGTATGTTTATATCAATTCCCGCTTCTTTCAGGGAAAGGATATTCCAAAGTCCTTTAAGTATATGACGAACCTCATCTACTTTATGCGTATTGTTGGTCGCGAAAATCAGTGTATTCATCAACGTGAAAAATATTGTTTCAGGCAAAGCCAGAGTTTGCTTTTCAGCAGTTTATCATTTTCCAGTGTTATCAGGTCAGGTGCTGAAAGATAGGTAACGCCTGAAAAATTTTGTAATTGAAAATGAGGGAAAAAAACAGGCAGACCCATTTCTGCCGGAGTAATATCAAACATGAGCACTATGGGGGACTGATAAAGATCCTGCAGGTATTTGAAATTTATCTCCTCCGATGTGGGTGAGACCCTTGATATGTCGTTGACGCTTAGTTTACAGGCCTGTATGATACCCGTAAGAAAGCGATATACAGGATTCTCCTCACCGGTTTCCAACGGCTTTGCCATAACGACTGTCATCTTTTTTTTTATGGGGGATGGCCGTTTGGGTGGCAATGGATTTGCGGTTGCCTCTTCAATACCATATAACGACAGGCCATAAAGGCTCTGAAGGTCAGCTCTGGAGAGTATGAGATTGTCGTCCATCGGCATCTGGAATACTAATGATTGTTAGTTTTTTTTGTTTCTTTGTGCAAATTAATATTAAAATGATTGCTGCACCAGGGGTACATATAACTCGTGTTGAAAGAAGCAAGTTAACCGATATAAATCTTGAAAATTTACCTTTCGGCAAATTCTTCACAGATCATATGCTGGAGGTTGACTATGAAGATGGAAAATGGGGCATTCCCGAAATAAAGCCTTACCAGCCCATGCTGATGGAGCCTTCTATGGCAGCGCTGCACTACGGTCAGGCGATCTTTGAAGGGGTTAAAGCCTATAAAAATGCTGCTGGCGAAGCTTTTATCTTCAGGCCATCAGATAATCTCAAACGTTTCAATATTTCGGCCGAACGTATGCAGATGCCCGCTGTACCGGAAGAAATTTTCATGGAAGGGATGCGGGAGCTCGTGAACCTGGATAAAAACTGGATTCCCGCTAAAGATGATCACTCTTTATACATCAGGCCATTTATGTTTTCTACCGATGAGGTAATCGGGGTCAAGCCCTCTGCGCGCTATAAGTTTATGATCATTTTAAGTCCGACAGGTCCTTATTATGTTGCTCCTATGCGCATTTACGTGGAAGAACAATATGTACGGGCTTGTCCGGGTGGTGTGGGTTATGCCAAGGCGGCCGGCAATTACGCTGCTGCCATGTACGCTACAGCTGAAGCGCGAAAAAAAGGATATGACCAGGTCCTTTGGACTGATGCAACGGAGCACAAATACGTACAGGAAATTGGTACCATGAATGTTTTCTTTATCATTGGCAACAAAGCCATTACGCCTGATCTTGGCCAGGGGACTATTCTGGCTGGTATTACGCGCGACAGTGCTATAACCATATTGAAGGAAATGGATTTTCATGTGGAGGAACGCATGATTGGTATTGATGAGATTATGGAATCTTACAAAGCCGGTGAATTGAAAGAGGTCTTCGGAACCGGTACTGCAGCTACCATATCATTAATAAAAGAGCTTCGCTATAAGGATTTTGTGATGGAATTCCAGGTAGATGGGTGGAAAACAGCACCAGAGCTTAAGCACAGACTCAACGGCATCAGGGAGGGCAAAAGACCTGATACATATCACTGGATGCAGAAGATAATGAGCCTGCGATGATGCTGTAATGTGAAGAATGGCAATTCATTCACATTTTCAGTTTTCCTCACTATTTTTTTTGCACCGCAAAAAAATTCCCTTACTTTTGCCTCCCGTTAAAAACTGGGACGAATGCCAACTATTCAGCAATTAGTTAGAAAAGGAAGAGAGATAATCAGGGCGAAAAGTAAATCCAGGGCGCTGGACTCCTGTCCTCAGCGTCGAGGTGTATGTACACGTGTATATACCACTACGCCCAAGAAGCCAAACTCAGCCCTGAGGAAGGTGGCCAAAGTTCGTCTTACCAATAAGGTAGAGGTGATTGCCTATATCCCGGGTGAGGGCCACAATCTTCAGGAACACTCAATTGTCCTGATCCGCGGGGGCCGTGTAAAGGATTTGCCAGGTGTAAGGTACCATATTGTCAGGGGAAGCCTTGATACTGCAGGTGTTAAGGACCGTAAGCAAAGCCGTTCCAAATACGGTACAAAACGCGAAAAAGCAAAGAAGTAATTAAGCATCCTATACAAATTGATCATCAATGAGGAAAGCAAGAGCAAAAAAGTTACCGTTAGCACCAGATCCAAGGTTTAACGATGTATTGGTAACACGTTTCGTAAATAATATTATGTGGCAGGGTAAAAAAGGTGCTTCACTCACCATTTTTTACGATGCAGTGGATAAGGTTTCAAAGACAACCGGAGAAGACGGTTACGAAATATGGAGAAGGGCCCTTCAGAATGTAACTCCTGCTGTTGAAGTACGGAGCCGGAGGATTGGTGGCGCTACGTTTCAAATTCCCTCAGAAGTAAGGAACGACCGTAAGGTCTCCCTGAGTATTAAATGGCTGATCCGTTTTTCAAGGGAAAGGAACGGAAGGTCTATGGCAGATAAACTGGCCAATGAGATCGTAGCAGCAAGTCGCGGTGAAGGTGGAGCGTTTAAAAAGAAAGAAGATACCCATAAGATGGCTGAAGCAAACAAAGCATTTGCACACTTCAGGATCTGACCATCAGTAGAATATAATGCAAGCCATTCCGGAAAATCGGAGTGGCTTTTTTTTGCCCTTCATTTCGATCTGCAGGTATATTCACGACTATTCAGCTATAGTGAATTTCCGATCCGATAATTGAGTTCCTCACTCTATTTCGACATTGGCATTTTGTTGAATGCTGAAAAATCAGCCAGTTATGATTTTTTTTCCTTTCTTATTCGTCGAAGGATAATGTCCGTTCATCGTATAAATCTCATGACATGAAGGGTTAATTCGTGTATACATTACCGCTAGTAACGATTCACTGTCAGTGTGTTAGCTGATATCGTGAAAGTATTTATACCGTTTTTTTCCACTGTTTGGTATCGTAGTCCTACTTGTACCTGTCGTAAAAAGGCCCAATCTTGTGCAGGTATTCAACCCTAAGCAAACTCGTTCTCATGAAAAATCTTTTATCAACCCTATCGAAAACAACACTACTCATGTTGCTTTTGATTTTAGCCAACATGGCCATCTCGCAAACCTGTTCTACACTGAACATAATCTCTGTTCCTTCAGAATCACGATGTATGTCTACCGGCCTAATTACGGTAACGGCATCTGGCGGATCAGGACAATACAATTACAAAGTGAGCGGCCCTATTACAACGCCGTACACTTCGTCTAATATAATTTCTGGTTTGCTCCCCGGTAGCTATACGGTAACTGTTAAAGATTTGGTAGGTAATTGTACCAAAGACCAGGTTAATATCGTGATTACCGGATCATATGCTGATCCACGTTTTTCGTTAACGAAAACTGACGAAACCTGTATGAACAGCAATAACGGTTCCATTACAGTTACCGGCTTAACAGGTGGAAGATCGCCTTTTGTGTTTACAATTGTTTCCCCTTCACCGTCAGGAATAGGGACTTCAAATAGTTCAGGAATATTTGCCGGCCTTATTGGCGGTGAATACGCCGTTGAGATGACTGACTCATGTGGTGGTATCCAGACCAGGAGAATAACAGTTCTGGATTACAACTGGTGGATTGATGCTTCAGGAGGTACAAGAACAAATTGTGATGATGTTAATTTTTATATTAATCTAAAGGACAGCAGGGGAAATGTAAATACAAGCGGTTCAACTTTCAATGGATTTCAGTACGGATGGGTTCGTGGTGCCGGTGACACTGTTTGGTCATCTAGCCGGACCTTTGCGGTTAATATCGGAACGCGCCGTTCCGTAATGCTGGTGGCTAAAGATGTTTGTGGGAATGTAAATGCTGCACCATGGGCAATCAATCCTAAACCATTGGCAGGTGGTTCAGTAACCACTTCACAACAATCTTGTAATTCATTCTCTGCTTCTATCAATGGACAGGCTAACCTGACCAATCCACAATATTGTTTGTTTACTTCAGCAAACGTGCTGGTAGGTTGTAATACAACCGGTAATTTCACCGGTATTAGTAAAGGGTCATATTATATCAACATCACAGATGCTTGTTATGATACTACCATCCAACGAAATTTCACCTTTTCACAACCGATTCCTTATTTAGCTACATCTGTTACCACAACCAGGGTTACCTGTTCTTCATTCAATGCGCAGATTACCGGTATAAATTTTACTGCCCCCAACTATTGTATTTATGATGCTGCAAATACGTTGGTGACATGTAACGCTACGGGAATCTTCAATGGCCTTACCAATGGAAGTTACACCATCAGGGTACAGGACGGTTGTTATGATACAACTGTTGTACGTAGTGTAACGGTTGCTGCACTGGTTCCTTCGGTAGCCACAAATGTTACGATCAGTAATAAGACCTGCGCTGATTTCTCAGTGAGCATAACAGGCCAAACAAATCTTAATGCACCTCAGTATTGTCTTTATAATGCATCCAATGTACTCATGAGCTGTAACTCTACAGGTGTATTTAATAATGTGGCCTATGGAAACTATTGCATGAAGATTACCAATTCGGCAAGTTGTTATGATACCGTTATTCAACGTTGCTTTACCATTACCCCTAATACACCGTCAGTAAGCTCCGGATTAACGGTTACCCGTACCTGTAATACGATTTCCCTGACCGTTACGGGCCAGGCAAATCTGACCAATCCTCAGTATTGTGTTTATGATAACAATAATGTGCAGATTGCCTGTAATACCACTGGTATTTTCAGCAGTCTTCCTTACGGTACCTATTGCGTGGATATGAAAAATGATGCAGGTTGCTACGATACCACCATCCGCAGGTGTGTTACCGTTACCAAAAATGTTCCCGCTATTGGCGCTGTGACGCTGGGTAGTACGATATGTTCCGGATTTACCGCAACGGTGAGTTCACAGTCACACTTGTCAAATCCCATCTTTACCCTGAAAAACCCAGTAGGTACAGTATTGTCTATGAACAGTACAGGTGTGTTCACGGGACTTTCGTATGGTTCATATTGTATTGAAATGCAGAATGACGGATCATGCTATGATACTTTGATCACAAGGTGTTTCTCAGCAACACGTCCAGTGCCTTCAGCAGGTGCAGTAACGGTGTTCGGTCAGACCTGTTCAACCTTTAATGCTGATGTAACTGGCGAGAATTATCTGACTACGCCTATATATACACTGAAGGATGACCTTGGTGCTGTAGTTTCAACAAATGGTACAGGTACATTCAACAATATTTTATTTGGCACGTACTCCATTGAGATCCGTGACAATTGTTATGACACTACTATCATCCGGACCTTTACCGGTAACCCTATAGCTGTAACTACAACGGTTACCTCAACATTGAGCTGTACTGTTAACCGTGCGAATATCAGGGTGCAGTTTAATTCGGGTTTTGGCCCATATAACGTAAAAGTGTATAATCCGGGTAACCAACTGGTTGCTGATGTAAACAGTGCATCAAATCCTGTATGGGCGAATGATCTTGTTGGTCTTCCTGTAGGTTCGCAGTATAGGGTAGTGGCAACAGATAATTGTGGTAGAAGCCAAACGGTAATGGTAACGGCAACAGCCTCAACGTTCAACAAGGCTTTGAACCTGTTACCTAAATGTCCTTCCGGCATTAACCAGTATGGTTCATCTGATATCGTACTTAATGTAAGTTCAAATCTCGGCGTAATCACCCCTAAGATTATCAAAGTAAACGGAACGGCTTCGGTAATCAATTATACTACTCAAAACGCGACCACATATACCTGGTATGACCTTGCTCCGGCTACGTATGAAATCGAGTATAGCCTGCCCGGATCTTGCGGAAACAAATTATACGAGACAGCTACAGTTGCCCCCTATAATTACCCTGCCCTGAACAATTCAGCAGCCTACCAGT
This sequence comes from Sphingobacteriales bacterium, assembly GCA_031372815.1. GTDB lineage: Bacteria > Bacteroidota > Bacteroidia > Chitinophagales > Chitinophagaceae > Pollutibacter. The sequence goes on along the minus strand of JANMMA010000211.1, from coordinate 22,613 downwards.
GTAACAATAATAATTTCAGTGTAGGTGCATCGGTAACTGGTGGTTCTGGTCCTTATACTTACCAGATCATTGGTAGTGTGCCTGCTGGTCCATCAATCAATACCGTTCCACAGGTAAGTCCGGTGTTCAATATTACTAACGGAGTTACGTACTCGCTGGTTAGGTTAAGGGCGATAGATGCCTGCGGTAATGCAACCCTGAATGATGCCAGTATCCTTCCTCTCCAGAATGTAGTGGTTAATGCATCGAGCAACTGTTTTTATAACGACATCACGCTTTCAGTTGATACCATTGCTAATGCTAATTATACCTGGTATAAGATGACCAGTCCTACCGACAGTATACAGGTGGGTAATGCACAGAATTTCCAGATCAATTACCTACTCCCTACCGATACCGGTATGTATGTAAGTAAAGTATCTGTCAACAGCGGATGTTTGACTACGCTTTCATACTTTCATGTGACGGGTTCATGTACGCTGCTTCCGGTAAAAGACTTAACGCTTTCTGGTAAGCAGGCAGGAAATGCAGCGGAACTTAAATGGGCTGTGAAAGAAGAGGTGAATGTTCAGGAATATGTGATTGAAAGAAGTAGCAGGCAAAATACCGGTTTCACTTCAATAGGCAATGTAACGGCCCGTATCAACGGAGGAAACAATTTCTACCAGTTCATGGACAGTAGGCCTGAGGCTGGTGCAAATTACTACAGGTTGAAAGCCAGAGATAACGATGGAAAATTAACCTATAGTAACACCATTGTATTGAACTGGTCAGGAAGTAAAATATCGCTTTATCCGAACCCGGCCCTCGACGTAGTCAATGTAAATGTAAGCGGTCGCCAGGCACAGGATATCAGGATTCAATTATTTTCTTTGTCGGGCCAGATGTTGCAGGAAAAAACCCAGAACAACGTGGTTAATGCAACGATACCAATAAGCAGACAGAATTTAAAAACCGGCATGTACCTTATTAAGATCACAGATATACGTACAGGTTCTGTAACCACTGAAAAGGTCATGTTCCAATAATTGTTTCGAGTACTAAGGGTTATATAAGAGGTTGCCGGAGGGCAACCTTTTTTTAATGCGGTAATGTGAAGTATGTGATAAATGTGGAAATGCAGAAATAATCCAAAAGTTACTTGTAGTTGAACGAGATGCCACCACTTTACAACCTCCTTTTTGTCTCCGAAAGCTAATGTCTGGGGGGATATTTGACTTGCAAGTTGAAGCCAGCAATCAATCCGCAATCCGTAATTAGCAATCCGTAATTCCGATACTAAAAACTTTCCGTATCAGGTTTTTGCTTACCTTTGCACCCTCAAATTTCACAACAAAATCGTCATGGCAGACTTAAGATTACAACGGAATTTCGGTATCGCAGCGCACATTGATGCCGGTAAGACCACATGTACTGAAAGGATTCTTTATTATACAGGTAGATCTCATAAAATAGGTGAGGTTCACGACGGTGCCGCAACTACTGACTGGATGGAGCAGGAAAAAGAAAGGGGTATTACCATTACTTCGGCAGCAGTAACCTGTTTCTGGAATTTCCCTACTAACCAGGGCCAGTCGATCCCTGATACAAAGAAGTTTAAGTTTAATATTATCGATACTCCGGGCCACGTGGATTTTACCGTTGAGGTAGAACGTTCCATGCGTGTACTTGACGGATTGGTGGCACTATTTTCTGCTGTTGATGGTGTTGAACCACAGTCAGAAACCGTATGGCGCCAGGCAAATAGGTACAATGTTCCCCGCCTCGGATTTGTAAACAAAATGGACCGTGCCGGTGCAGACTTCCTGAACGTGGTTAAACAAGTTCGTGAGATGCTCGGTGCCAAATCTGTTCCCCTTCAGTTGCCCATTGGTGCTGAAGATGATTTTCAGGGTATTGTAGACCTGATCCAGATGAAAGGTATTATCTGGGACCAGGATGGTTTGGGTGCTACGTATAACGAAGTGCCTATACCTGAAGATATGAAGGAAGACGTGGATTATTGGAGGACACAGCTTGTTGAAGCTGTGGCTGAATATGACGATAAACTGATGGTAAAGTTCTTTGAGGACCCTAATTCTATTACTCCCGATGAAATGCACGATGCCATCCGTAAGGCAACTATCGATATGACCATTGTGCCAATGCTTTGCGGATCAGCGTTTAAAAACAAGGGGGTGCAGACAATGCTTGATTGCGTGGTTCGTTACCTGCCAAGTCCGATGGATATAGAATCAGTTAAGGGTTTAGACCCGGAAACCGGATTGGAAGTTTCCCGCAGGCCTGATGCTAAAGAGCCATTTGCAGCGCTGGCTTTCAAAATTATGACTGACCCGTTTGTGGGCAGGTTGGCGTTTTTCCGTTGTTATAGTGGTCATCTTGACGCGGGTTCTTATGTAAAGAACATGAGGAGTGGAAAAAATGAAAGGATCAGCAGGATCATGCAGATGCATGCGAACAAGCAAAATCCTATAGATTTTATTGAGGCAGGAGATATTGGTGCAGCAGTGGGTTTCAAAGAGATTAAGACCGGAGATACGTTATGTGATGAAGACCATCCAATTGTGCTGGAAAACATGTTTATTCCCGAACCTGTGATTTCGATTGCCGTTGAGCCTAAGGCACAGGATGACGTGGATAGAATGGGTATGGCGATTGGTAAACTGGTAGAAGAAGATCCGACCTTAAGGGTTAGGACAGATGAAGAAACGGGCCAAACCATCCTCAGTGGTATGGGTGAACTCCACCTGGAAATCATTGTTGATCGTATGAAGCGTGAATTTAAGGTAGAAGTTAACCAGGGTGCGCCACAGGTAGCCTATAAAGAGGCTTTCCAGGCAACAGTACAACATCGGGAAGTATTGAAAAAGCAAACTGGCGGTAGAGGTAAATTTGCTGATATAGTATTCGAATTTGGTCCGGCAGAAGAAGAATGGCTGAAAGAAAATCCGGGTAAACAAATGCAGTTTATTAATGACATTTTTGGTGGATCCATTCCCCGGGAATTCATTCCTGCAATTCAGAAAGGATTTGAAAACTCGATGGGAACAGGCGTATTGGCCAGCTATCCGGTTGAGCACATGAGGGTTAGGATATTTGATGGCAGTTTCCACCAGGTTGACTCTGACGCCATGTCGTTTGAACTTTGTGCGAAAGGCGGCTTCCGTGAAGCAGCAAGGAAAGCAAAACCGGTATTGCTGGAGCCAATCATGAAAGTAGAAGTCATTACACCTGAACAATATATGGGTGATGTTACGGGTGACCTTAACCGTCGCCGTGGTATACTGGAAGGGATGAACAGCAGGGCAGGAGCCCAGGTGATCAAGGCCAAGGTGCCGTTGAGCGAAATGTTCGGGTATGTTACCCAGCTACGTTCACTGTCGTCAGGCCGCGCCACATCAACAATGGAATTTTCGCACTATTCACCAGCACCTAATGGTATCGCCGAAGAGGTGATTGCCAAGGTAAAAGGAAAAGTAAATGCATAACATAAAAAAGCCCCTTTCCAGGGGCTTTTTTATGTTATGCATTTACTTTTAATGCGGTAATGTGCGGAGGGCGATAATGTGGGCGGAATGAGAATTTGCAAATTATCATTTTCACATTGCCGCATTCTCAAATAGCCGCATTATTTTTTTGTTCAAACAAAAAAATACAATACTTTTGCATCCCCATTGAAAAGTGGGCTATATAACATGTCGCAGCGAATCAGAATAAAATTGCAGTCTTACGATCACAACCTGGTAGATAAATCTGCCGAAAAGATCGTGAAAACAGTACGTGGCACTGGTGCCGTAGTAACCGGACCAATTCCTTTGCCAACGCGTAAGAAAATATTCACCGTACTTCGTTCACCACACGTGAACAAGAAGGCGCGTGAGCAGTTCGAGCTTTGCACGCACAAGCGTTTGCTCGACATTTATACATCTTCTTCCCGCACGGTTGACGCGCTGAGTAAGCTCGATCTGCCAAGTGGTGTTGAAGTTGAGATCAAAGCCTGACGGTAGAGATCAATAGTTCTTTTTATCATTCATCTCCCAATTTTTCCACGGCGTGGAAAGAAGTAGGAGCGCTGAAATTTATTTTAATCCCGAGAATGCGGGAACAAAAATATGAACAAGCCCTTCGAGGTTTGTTTACTACCGGTACTTCTTCATAACGCAGCAGCGTAATGGCAAAAGAAAAGGTCGGTGGCAAACTAGGATTGAAGTTAGCGGTATACCGCACTGTCCTCATAACCGGGGAGGGGCAAAAATATAATCTAATGAAAGGTATAATCGGAAAGAAAATCGGGATGACCAGCATCTTCAGTCCAGATGGAAAGCAGACTTCCTGCACCATCATTGAAGCGGGTCCCTGTACAGTAACCCAGGTTAAGTCTACAGAAACTGACGGGTACAGTGCCCTCCAGCTAGCCTTCGGCGATAAGTCAGAAAAGCACGCCAACGAATCTGAAAAAGGCCATCTCGCAAAAACAGGTTCTAACCCTAAGCGGTTTATCAAAGAATTTCGGGATTATTCCATAGAAAAGAATGCAGGTGAGACTATTACCGTTGACATTTTCTCTGAAGGAGATAAGGTTGACGTTGTAGGTACATCAAAAGGTAAAGGTTTCCAGGGTGTGGTAAAACGCCATGGATTCAGTGGTGTTGGTCAACAGTCTCACGGTCAGCATGACCGTCAGCGTGCTCCTGGTTCCATTGGTAACTCTTCCGATGCTTCACGTGTTTTTAAAGGCATGCGTATGGCAGGCCGAATGGGTGGTGACCGTGTGAAGGTAAAAAGCCTGAAGGTGGTTAAGATATTCCCTGAAAAGAATTATATCCTCGTCAATGGTTCTATTCCAGGCCATAACGGTTCCATAGTATACATTCAGAAATAACAAAACGGATTACGATGCAAGCAGACGTATTAAATATAAAAGGGGAGAAAACAGGCAGGACGATAGAACTTCCTGATGACATCTTCGGTATTGAACCTAATGAGCACGTGGTATACCTCGCCGTTAAGCAATACCTGGCTGCACAGCACCAGGGAACGCATAAGGTGAAGACAAGGGCTGAGGTAAAGGGGTCAAGCCGCAAGTTACATCGCCAGAAAGGTACCGGTGGATCAAGGAAAGGTAATATTCGTAACCCATTGTATAAAGGTGGTGGTACCGTTTTTGGACCAAAGCCTCACGCTTATGATTTCAAGCTTAACCGCAAGGTGAAAGATCTCGCAAAGATCAGTGCACTGAGTGCTAAAGCAAAAGACAACGGAGTCTTTGTAGTGGAAGACGTGACTTTGGCCGCACCAAAAACAAAAGATTTTGCCGCTATCCTCAGCAGTCTGAAAGTGGACGACAAGAAATCCATTTTTGTGATTCCTGAATATAACGATGCCGTATACATGAGTTCAAGGAATATTCCTAACGTACTCACTACGCTATTGTCTGACCTTAATACCTACGACCTGGTGCATGCCGACGTCCTGGTATTCACAGAAAGCGCAGCAAAAATTTTCGCAGACGAAGATATTGAGGTTACCGCCTAACATCGAAAAAATACTTAAAGAGGTTAACATGAAACTCAACGAAATACTGATCAAACCTATACTCTCTGAAAAGGCAAATGCCCTTCAGGAAAAACGCAGGACATTTTCCTTCCGTGTTGCTCGCCAGGCCAATAAGCTTGAGATCAAAACTGCAGTGGAAAGTTTCTACGGGGTAAAAGTGGAAGATGTCAGGACCGTGGTAGTGCCTGGAAAGAACAAAAGCCGTTTTACAAAAACCGGTTATGTAAAAGGTAAAAAACCTGCATTCAAAAAAGCTTACGTAGTGGTAGCTGAAGGTGAGACCATTGATCTGTATTCTAATATCTGATAATTTAATGAATGGCTGGCAAGGCCGCAAATATTGCATAAACTATGGCACTTAAGAAATACAAACCCATTACAGCAGGTACCCGGTGGAGAATCGGTAATGCTTATGCGGAGATCACTGCAGACGTTCCTGAGAAAAGCCTGGTAGAGAAGAAATCAAAAACCGGCGGACGTAACTTCCAGGGAAGGCGTGCAATGAGGTATATAGGCGGTGGCAACAAGAAGATGTACCGTTTGGTAGACTTCAAGCGTGACAAAAAAAATATTCCATCTAACGTAGCAACGGTCGAATACGATCCGAACCGTACAGCGTTCATCGCGCTGTTGAATTATGTTGATGGAGAAAAAAGATATATTCTGGCACCCCAGGGTTTACAGGTAGGCATGACTGTTATAAGTGGCGATAATGCTGTTCCGGAAATCGGGAATGCGCTGATGCTAAAAAATATGCCTTTGGGTACCAATGTTCACAACATTGAACTGCAACCCGGTCAAGGCGGCAAGTTATCCCGCAGTGCGGGTGCTTCTGCACAGCTCACCAACAAGGAAGAAAAATACGCTGTATTGAAAATGCCTTCCGGTGAATTGAGAAAAGTATTGATCAATTGTTATGCAACGGTTGGTGTTGTGTCTAATTCAGACCATAACCTTCAGAGTATGGGTAAGGCGGGAAGGAACAGGTGGAAAGGTATTCGTCCGCGTACACGAGGTGTGGCGATGAACCCGGTAGATCACCCGATGGGTGGTGGTGAAGGTAAATCTTCTGGCGGTCATCCACGTAGCAGGACTGGCAAGTATGCCAAGGGCCTGAAAACAAGGACGAAAGGAAAGGGCAGCGATAAGCTGATCCTGCAACGCAAAGACGGTAAAAAACTTGCCAAATAATTATCACATTATCACATTTACCACATTATCACATTATAAAACATGGGTCGTTCAATAAAAAAAGGTCCTTACGTAAGTGTTAAGCTGGAGACTAAGGTGTTGTCCATGAATGATGGCAAATCCAAAAGGACAGTGCTGAAAACATGGAGCCGCAGAAGTACTATCACACCAGATTTTGTAGGTCACACTTTCGCTGTACACAACGGCAATAAGTTTATCCCGGTGTATGTAACGGAATTCATGGTGGGTCACAAACTCGGAGAATTTGCACCGACCCGAAACTTTAAAGGACATAGTAGCAAGAAAATATCATAAGGTAAAGGGTTGTGAGCAGGGTTGGGGTAACGGAGCCCGTCCAACAATAAATTGAATTAATAACATGGAAGCTGTAGCAAAATTGAAGAATTATCCAACGTCGCCCCGCAAAATGCGTTTGCTGGCTGATGAGATCCGCGGCATGCAGGTGGAGAAGGCAATATCCCTTCTGGAACATCATCCGCAGCATAGTGCAACACCCCTTCGTAAACTGGTGTTGTCTGCAGTGAGCAACTGGAAGCAAAAAAATGAAGGAAGCGATGTTGGCGGATTGGTTGTGAAGATCATTTATGTTGACGGAGCAAGATCCATTAAGCGCATGCTTCCTGCACCACAGGGACGTGCATACAGGATGCGGAAACGCAGCAATCACGTAACGGTGATCGTAGACCAAAACAATAAATAACACTAACAAATTCTATACATGGGTCAGAAAACGAATCCAATTGGTAACAGGTTAGGCATCATCCGCGGATGGGAAAGCAACTGGTACGGTAATAAGAAGGATTATTCCGTGAAGCTCATTGAGGATCACAGGATCCGTACTTACCTGACCGCCCGTATCAACAAGGGAGGCATTGCCAAGATCGTTATCGAAAGGACGCTGAACAAACTAATTGTCACCATTCATACTTCCAAACCCGGTATCATAATCGGTAAAGGTGGAGGTGAAGTTGACCGAATCAAGGAAGAGTTAAAAAAACTTACCGGTAAAGAGGATGTTCAGATCAATATCCTGGAGATCCGCAGGCCTGAACTCGATGCAAACATTGTTGGTGATACCATTGCCAAGCAAATCGAAAACCGCATCAATTATAAGCGGGCTATTAAAATGGCGATTGCTTCTTCCCTCAGAATGGGTGCAGAAGGAATTAAAGTGAAGGTTGGTGGACGACTGGGTGGTTCTGAGATTGCGCGTACAGAGGAAATCAAATCCGGCCGTGTTCCACTCCACACCTTCCGTATGGATATCGATTATGCATCAGTATTTGCGCTGACTGTTTATGGAAAGATCGGTATCAAAGTATGGATTTGTAAAGGTGAAGTACTGGCCAAGCGTGACCTCAATCCAAATTTTGTTGGTGGTAAGAGCGAAGTAAGTGACAGAAGGGGTGGCGAAAGGCGCGGTGACGAAAGGGACAGGGGCGATCGTAGGGATAACCGTGATAACCGTGGCGGCGGCGGTGGTGGAAGAAGAGATGGTAAGCGATAGACGAGAGATATCATTAACAGTTTAAGATCACAATAAAAAGATCATGTTACAACCGAAAAGAACAAAGCACAGGAAAGCGCAGAAAGGCAGGATCAGGGAAGTGGCTAAAAGGGGAACATCAATTTCTTTCGGAACATTCGGACTGAAAGCAATGGAACCTATCTGGCTCACCAACCGTCAGATCGAAGCTGCCCGCCAGGCCATGACCCGTGCCATGAAGCGTGAAGGTAATGTGTGGATCAGGGTTTTCCCTGACAAGCCGATCACCCGCAAGCCAGCGGAAGTGAGGATGGGTAAAGGTAAAGGAAACCCTGAGTATTGGGCAGCCGTGGTTGAACCAGGAAGGATTTTGTTTGAAGCTGATGGTGTTACTGCAGCTGTGGCCAAAGAAGCCATGGAACTTGCAGCCGCCAAACTTCCCATCAAAACAAAGTTTGTCACCCGCCGCGATTTTGGGGGTTAATACATTATCAAAGTAAAAAATACTGACACATGTCTAAAAGTATTGACTTCGTAAAAAGCCTGGCCGCGCTCAATGAGCAGGACATAAAGGCGAGGATACAGGAAGATGAACAGCGGATGAAGAAGCTTCAGTTCGCACATGGCATCTCTCCGTTGGAAAACCCGATGAGCCTTCGTACACTAAGGAGGGAACTCGCCAGGTTGAAAACTGAACTGAAGAAAAGAGCAGTGAACGCATAAGTTGTTTCTGACAACTTCATCAAAATATATGGCTGGAATCAGCCGGAAAAAGCTAAAAGAGCAAAAAATGTCTGAAGAAAGAAAAATACGCAAAACTAAGACCGGGGTGGTCAGCAGCAACAAGATGACGAAAACCATTACCGTTGCTGTAGAGCGGAAAGTAAAACATCCCATCTATGGTAAGTTCGTAAAAAAGACGACCAAGTTCCACGCTCATGATGAGAAGAACGAAGCCACTCCTGGTGATGTTGTAAAAATCATGGAGACTCGTCCGATGAGTAAGACGAAGCGCTGGAGACTGGTGGAGATCATCGAGAAAGCGAAATAATTTTCCGGTTATAAGCCCAGAAAACTAATTGTTTCAATTGTCCCGCGAATACCGGGACACAAAGCAAAATAAAAATGATTCAGCAGGAAAGCAGGCTCAACGTAGCTGATAACAGTGGCGCCAAAGAAGTTCTCTGTATCCGTGTACTCGGAAACAGCGGCCAGGATTATGCCAGGATCGGCGACAAGATCGTGGTTACCGTAAAAGATGCCATCCCCGCGGGCGGCATTAAAAAAGGCACCGTGACCAAAGCCGTTATTGTGCGTACCAAGAACAAACTTCGCCGCAAAGACGGAAGCTATATTCGCTTTGACGATAACGCAGTAGTGTTATTGAACGCAAGTGATGAGCCCCGCGGAACAAGGATCTTCGGGCCGGTAGCCAGGGAACTCCGTGATGCAGGTTATATGAAGATCATTTCCCTTGCACCTGAAGTGTTATAAATTATCATTATCCATTCCCGTTAGGGAATAAAACAATAGTCAAACATGAGCAACAGATTCAAAGCCAAGTTCAATATCAAAAAAGGTGATTCCGTAGTGGTTATCACCGGTGATGATAAGGATCTGAAAAAACCGCGTAAGGTACTGGAAGTGTTTCCTGAGGAAGCAAGAGTATTGGTAGAAGGTGTAAATATCATTACCCGTCATACTAAACCTTCAGCCCAGAATACCAAAGGCGGCCTGGTGAAAAAAGAAGCTTCCATGCATATCAGCAACGTTATGTTGTGGGATGCCAAAAAGTCTGTACCAACAAAAGTGCAGCGCTCCAGGGATACCGGAAAATTAGTTCGTGTTTCAAAAAAATCAGGGGAGGTCATTAAATAATGAGCACTACAACATATACACCGAGATTGCATAAAAAGTATCACGAAGATGTGATACCAGCATTGCAGAAAAAGTTCAATTACAAGAGTGTGATGCAGACACCCAGGCTTACCAAAATATGCCTTAACCGTGGCGTCAATGGAGCTGTTGCGGATAAAAAACTGATTGATATTTCTGTAGATGAACTCACGACCATTACAGGTCAAAAAGCGGTATCTACCATATCCAAAAAGGACATTTCAAACTTCAAGCTGCGTAAAGGAATGCCGATCGGCGCACGTGTTACACTGAGGGGTGTGAAGATGTATGAATTCCTGGACAGGTTTATCGCTGCTACACTTCCACGTGTGCGTGACTTTAAAGGCGTGAACGAGAAATCATTTGATGGCCGTGGAAACTATACACTCGGTGTTACTGAGCAGATCATTTTCCCGGAGATCGATATCGACAAGGTGAACAAGATCACTGGTCTTGACATCACTTTTGTAACTACGGCAAAGACCAACGAAGAAGCATACGAACTGCTGAAAGAACTGGGTATGCCTTTCCGTGACATGAGAAAAGATAAGACTAATTAATAAATATAACAGCACATGGCTAAGACATCAGTAAAGGCCAGAGAGGTCAAGAGGAAGAAAATGGTGGAAAAATATGCCGGGAAGCGCGCTGCATTAAAAGCTGCGGGTGACTGGCAGGGGCTCGATGAGCTTCCTAAAAATTCTTCCAGGGTTCGCCTTCATAACAGGTGCCAGATTACCGGACGCCCAAGAGGATACATGCGTTATTTTGGTATGTCAAGGATAACCTTCCGCGATATGGCACTTGCCGGAAAGATTCCGGGCATTAAGAAGGCCAGCTGGTAATCGGCGCACCTTCAAAAGAGAATTATTTGCAAACGACAATTGAAAAAAGAATATGATTACAGATCCCATAGCAGATTTTCTGACAAGAATCCGTAATGCGCAGATGGCTGGCCACAGAATAGTGGAAATCCCGGCTTCTAACCTTAAAAAGCGTATGACTGAGATCTTATACAGCCAGGGTTATATCCTGAAATATAAGTTCGAAGAGGATACCAAACAGGGTGTGATCAAGATTGCATTGAAATACGATGCAGCCACGAAAGAACCTGCGATTAAGACACTGGAAAGAGTAAGTCGGCCCGGCCTTAGGCAATACGCCAGTCCGAGCGAATTCAAAAGAGTGAAGAATGGTCTGGGTGTGGCAATCCTGTCAACCTCTAAAGGAGTGATGACGGATAAGGATGCCAAGTCGCAGAACGTGGGCGGGGAAGTGCTTTGTTATATTTATTAATGGGCGCTGCAGAAAACAGATGTCTTTTTTCTGCGACCGTTAGCTGAAACAGATTTTTATCATTGCCTGGTACATTAAGCGCGGCCTATACTGCGGCTGACCGGCCAGGTGGAAAACAATAACATATGTCTCGTATAGGAAAAAATCCGGTAGCCATCCCGAGTGGTGTAACGGTAACCGTAGGAACCGATAACGTGGTTACGGTAAAAGGACCAAAAGGGGAACTGAAAGAAACCATCGACAGGGATATTACGATGGAAGTAGAGGAAGGCAAGATCAGTTTCAAAAGGCCTACTGACCAGATCCGTCACCGCGCTATGCACGGATTATACCGCGCATTGGTGGGAAATATGGTGAAAGGTGTTACCGAAGGGTATAAAAAAGAACTTGAACTGGTAGGTGTGGGTTATAAAGCCGCTAACCAGGGAAATATCCTTGACCTTGCATTAGGATACTCGCATAACATTGTATTTGAAATTCCTAAAGAACTGAAAGTAGTTACTTCCCAGGAGAAAGGTGAGAACCCTAAAATTGTACTGGAAGGCATCGATAAGCAACTGCTTGGGCAGGTAGCCGCAAAGATCCGCGGACTTCGTAAGCCTGAACCATACAAAGGAAAGGGTGTGAAATACAAAGGTGAATTCATCCGCAGGAAAGCAGGTAAAGCAGCAGGGAAATAATGTGGTAGTGTGAATAATGTGAGGGTGTGAGAATATAGGAAACAAATTATTATAAATCCTGGCAGTATCAGGAGCGTAAAATAAACACAATGGACACAAAAGTTCTCAGAAGACAAAAGATAAAGTACAGGGTTCGCCGTAAGATTTCCGGTATTGGCAACAAACCCAGGCTGAATGTTTTCAGGAGCAATAAAGACATCTATGTTCAGCTGATTGATGACGTAAACGGTGTAACGCTGGCGTCTGCATCAAGCAGGGAAAAAGATATCATTGCACAGAAAGTGCCAAAGACAGAAAAAAGTAAACTGGTGGGTCAGGCCGTAGCTAAAAAAGCACTGGCATTAGGTATCACCGATTGCACTTTCGACCGTGGCGGTTATCTCTACCACGGCCGTGTGAAGGCTGTAGCAGAAGGGGCGCGTGAAGGCGGACTGAAATTCTGATTTAATACATTGAATTACTAATTGACGAAATACATGTCTAAAATAAACTTGAACAAAGTAAAAGCCGGAGACCTGGAACTTAAGGAAAAAGTGGTGGCCATCAATCGTGTGGTGAAAACCACCAAAGGTGGTCGTGCATTCAGCTTTTCTGCCCTGGTAGTAGTGGGAAATGAAGCCGGTGTGGTTGGTCACGGACTTGGCAAAGCCAAGGAAGTGCAGGAAGCGATCACCAAAGGCATTGAAGACGCCAAGAAAAACCTGATCAAAGTTCCGGTAATGAAAGGTACGATTCCGCACGACCAGCTCGCCAAAGAAGGTGCTGCCAAGGTGCTGATAAAGCCTGCTGCTCATGGAACAGGTGTAATTGCCGGAGGCAGTATGCGCGCGGTTCTGGAAAGCGCGGGTGTTACCGACGTTCTGGCCAAATCATTGGGCTCTGCCAATCCGCACAACGTGGTTAAGGCAACGTTTAAAGCCCTGGCAATGCTTAGGGAACCGATCTCTGTATCAAAGGTCAGAAGCCTTTCACTGAAGAAAGTTTTTAATGGATAACCTCTTACGGGGTAAGAGAAAGTAATAGAAATTTTTATGAAAAAGATCCGAATAACACAGGTAAAAAGTGTGATCGACAGGTCAGAACGCCAGAAAAGAACTATGGAAGCCCTCGGTCTGCGTAAACTAAATAACACTGTTGAAGTGGAAGCCACCGCCCAGATACTGGGAATGGTCCGCAAAGTGAACCACCTGATCAAGGTGGAACAACTGTAAACATCCTTTTCCCTGAAGGTTTATCATTAATTGCGAGCGGTAAGGGGCCGCGCTGAGTAAAATTGAACAAATGAAACTGCACACTTTAAAGCCTGCAGAAGGCGCAACGAAAAAAGTTAAACGTATTGGCCGTGGTGAGGCATCAGGTCATGGCGGAACATCTACGAAAGGTAATAAAGGCGGACAATCCCGTACCGGTTACAAAAGCAAACTTGGCCATGAAGGTGGACAGATGCCAATCCAGAGAAGGATCCCTAAGCGCGGATTCAAAAACAATAACCGGATAGAATACAAAGTTTTCAATCTCGGACAGATCGAACAGATCATCGAAAAATACGGTATCACCGAATTCACACCAGAAAATCTTTTCATCAACGGTCTGGTAAACAGGACCGATAAGGTAAAAGTACTGGGTAATGGAGAACTCAAATCCAAGATCGGATTTAAAGTAAATGCTATCAGCGAAAAAGCCAAATCCGCCATCGAAGCAGGTGGAGGCTCAGTGGAGATAGTCAATTAATTTTCCGATATTTGCAGACACCCTGAAAAGGTGTTGTAACACTCTTTCTACAGAATCAATAAATTATAACGCTGTGAAGAAATTCTTACAGACGATCAGGAATATCTGGAGCATTGAAGAACTGCGCAGTAAGATCATCGTTACACTGCTTCTGATCTTTGTATATCGTTTTGGTTCACACGTCGTACTTCCAGGTATCGATCCAAATAAACTAAACCTTGACAGTGCAAAAGAAGGCCTGCTAGGTCTGTTTGATACATTTGCAGGAGGATCATTTTCCAATGCATCGATTTTTGCCCTCGGCATCATGCCCTATATATCTGCTTCGATCTTCATGCAACTGATGACCATCCTGGTTCCACAGATGCAAAAATTACAGAAGGAAGGAGATAGTGGCAGAAAAAAGATCAACCAGTGGACACGATTTCTTACAGCGGGTGTAACGATGCTTCAGGCAGCTGCTTACGTTGCTTATCTCCGGAATGTTAACCGTGACGCACTCATAGATTCATACCAGGGTTATTTCTGGATTTCTACCGTCATCGTTCTCACTGCAGGTACCCTGTTTGTAATGTGGCTCGGGGAAAAAATTCAGGATAAAGGCCTCGGTAATGGTACGTCGATCATTATCATGGTGGGTATCCTTGCGCGTCTTCCACAATCGTTCCTCGGAGAGCTCGGTGCCAAGCAAACCCGCGGTGGTGGTGGCCTGTTAATATTCCTTGTGGAGATCGCATTTCTTATTGCCATCATACTCGGCCTCATTATTTTGGTACAGGGCGTGAGAAAAATTCCTATTAATTATGCCAAACAAATTGTTGGCAACCGGCAGTTTACAGGTGCAAGACAATTCCTTCCACTGAAAGTAAATGCCTCCGGTGTTATGCCAATCATTTTTGCCCAGGCTATAATGTTCCTTCCAACACTGTTTTCCTTCACCAATTTTGAAACCGGTAAAGGTGTGGCCAGGATCTTTAATGATCACAGTAATTTTTGGTATATGGTGATCTATGCCGTTATGGTAATAGGTTTCACCTTTTTATATACGGCGTTGATTTTTAACCCCAAGCAAATGGCGGATAACCTGAAGCAAAGCAATGGCTTTATACCTGGTGTAAAGCCGGGGCAGCCTACTGCAGATTATATCGGGCAGGTGATGGACAGGATTACCCTTCCTGGTGCATTCTTCCTGGCGATCATTGGTATCCTTCCCGGTATAGCCCAACGACTTGGTGTTACGCAAAGCTTCTCTACATTCTTCGGAGGAACCTCTCTATTGATCATGGTGGGTGTTATCCTTGATACACTTCAGCAAATTGAAACACACCTGCTGATGAGGCAGTATGATGGGCTCATGAAGGGCGGAAGAATACAGGGAAGGCAAACAGCTACCACTTCTCCGATCTAAAATGATACATATAAAATCAACCGCCGAGATAGAACTTATCCGCGAAAGCAGTTTATTAGTGAGTGCCACCTTAGCAGAGGTGGCAACGTTTTTAAAGCCAGGGGTTACTACACTCCAGGTTGATGCGCTTGCAGATACTTTTATCAGGGACAACAAAGCCGTTCCGTCTTTTAAAAATTATAAGGGTTTTCCATTTGCTACCTGTATTTCAGTGAACGACGCTGTGGTGCATGGATTTCCAGGCAAACAGGAATTGAAAGAAGGAGATATAGTATCGGTTGATATAGGTGTTTATAAGAATCAATACCATGGTGACAGTGCGTATACGTTTGCCATCGGACAAATACCAGAAGATATTCAGCAGTTAATGACTGCTACAAGAAAATCACTGTACCTGGGCATAGAAAAAGCCATAGCAGGAAACAGGGTTGGTGATATCGCTTTCGCTATACAGGATTACACTGAAAAACAACATGGTTATGGCGTAGTGCGCGAACTTGTTGGTCACGGCCTGGGCAGGCAATTACACGAAGATCCGCAGGTTCCAAACTTCGGGAAAAAAGGCACCGGTACGAAACTCAGGGAAGGTATGGTCATAGCTATTGAGCCCATGATAAACCTGGGTACAAAAGACGTGTACTATGATTCTGATGGGTGGACCGTGCGTACAAAAGATAAAAAGGTCGCTGCACATTACGAACACAATGTTTGCGTAAAAAAGAATAGGGCCGATATTTTATCTTCCTTCGATGGCATCATCAGCAACGAAAAAGCTAACCTCAACCTTTTCAGTGACTACTGATCCGCACGGCAGGCCATTCCCAGCTGCTGTTATATTTGACATGGACGGTACGCTTGTGGCCACCACTGAAGCTGATTTCTTAGCCTGGCAACGCATATTTAAGGATGCCGGCAAGCCACTTTCCTTTGATGATTATTTTCCCTTACTTGGTAAAAAAAGCCAGGATGTGGTTTACAAAGTTTTGAAACTTGAAGAGGACGACGCTGAACACGCACTTCTTCAAAAGATGAAATACTTCGAAGAAATTGTTGCGGAAAAAGGCATTGACCTGATGCCAAATGCAGAAGTATTTTTACAGGACCTGAAATCACTTGGTATACCTCTTGCACTCGCTACGAGTTCAAGAAAACTTAAAATGGAACTGGTACTTGCCGAGGTGGGCCTGTTGAAATATTTTGATGTGCTGGTCAGTGGGGAAGACGTTGAGCATGGCAAGCCGAGTCCGGATATTTTCTTGCTTACTGCAGACAAATTAGGCATTCGACCCGGCCAATGTTTAGTATTTGAAGACGCTGTAAACGGTGTTAAATCAGCCAAAGCCGCTGGTATGAAATGCATAGCCATTACACATACCCATGATGCAGAAGACCTTGATCTTGCAGACCTGGTAGTATCTGATTTTTCTGAACTTTCCGTTCCGCTAATCTCTTCTTTATTCAGATGACGTTCCGCTGATCTCTTCTTTATTGAGTTGACGTTTCGCTGATCTCTTCTTTATTCAGATGACGTTCCGCTGATCTCTTCATTATTCAGTTGATTGGACGATGACGCAATTACACTCGGGCGACTTCCCGTACTATCGGCAATGCTGTTATACAATAGGGCAATTTCACGGGCCATATGTTCCGGGTTTGTTATCTTTCGGTCTTAATATTCCTCCATGCGTTTTATCACCTTATTGTTGCTGTATTTTTCTCATCCTGTTTTTGCACAAACACCGCAGACACTCCAAATTAGGGACTACCGCCAAAAGAACGAGCGGCCCATGATAAAGGAATATATGTCCTTCCTGTCCATTCCTAACCTGGCAACCGATACGATTAACATGCGCAGGAATGCTGACATGATCATGGATATGATGAGGAAGCGAGGTATTAATAATGTTCAAATGCTTCCTGCTGAAACGGCTGGCATTGCTCCCGCTATTTATGGCGAGGCAAAAGTGGAAGGCGCTAAAGAAACGATCATTTTCTACGCACATTACGACGGCCAACCTACGGACCCGTCAAAATGGTATGCCGGTCTTTCTCCCTTTGTTCCACAACTGACTGACGGGCCACTGTACAAAAATGCATCATTCATCAACATGCCGTCAGAAGGCTCAATTGATCCCCAATGGCGAATTTATGCGCGTGGTGCATCAGACGATAAAGCCGGTGTGATCAGTATTCTCAACGCATACGCCGCCGTTAGGGCTATTGGAAAGAAGCCTCTGGTAAACATCAAGTTCTTCTTTGAGGGGGAAGAAGAAGCCGGATCTGACCATTTGAGTGAGATATTTGACAAACATAAAGCATTGTTACAATCAGACCTTTGGATCATCTGCGATGGACCGGTACACCAGTCGGGAAAAAAGCAGGTAGTCTTTGGCGTTAGGGGCGATACACACCTGGAACTTACGGTTTTCGCATCGAAGAGACCATTACACAGCGGCCATTATGGAAACTGGGCGCCTAACCCTGCAATGGCACTAAGTCAGTTATTGGCTTCCATGAAAAATGAACGTGGTGAAGTCACCATAAAAGGATTTTATGATGATGTAAAGCCCCTTTCCGCCGCGGAAAAAAAGGCTGTTGCGGCGGTTCCGTCAGTGGAGGAACAAATGAAGGAAGAACTGGGATTTATAGAAGAAGAAAGAAAAGGAATGGGAATTGCCGAGTCATCGAACTATCCATCGCTGAATATAAACGGCCTGCAATCGGCCAATGTGGGTAAACTCAGCGCCAATGTGATACCAACTATGGCAATAGCATCGATTGACCTCAGGCTGGTGGTGGGGAACGACTGGCAGAGACAGCAGCAAAAAGTTATAGACCATATTATGTCAAAGGGTTACTTTGTTACGGATAAAGATCCGACTGACGAAGAGAGGTCCAGGTATGCAAAAATTATTAAAGTGCAACGTTCAAGTGGTTACAACGCACAAAAGACTCCCCTTGACCTTCCAATAGCGCAGCGTGTTGTTGCTGCTGTACAAACAACGATTAGTGAACCCGTTATTCTACTCCCTACCGGTGGAGGTAGCCTGCCATTATTTATTTTCGAGAAACATCTTGGGGCAAAGACCATAGCTGTTCCCATTGCCAATCACGACAACAACCAGCATGCCGAAAACGAAAATATAAGACTAAAGAATTTGTGGGATGGCCTTGAAACAATGGCTTCTTTGATGATGCTGAAATAATGGGTGGATTTATTAGTTGTGTACTATTGGATGCTTGTCAATGATGATGAAATAATATGAAACTAATTGTAATAGGTGGTGGCGCGGCCGGATTCTTTTGTGCAGTAAACGCTGCAAGGCTGAATCCTGAACTGCAGGTAGTGTTATTGGAAAAAACGGGTAAGTTATTGGCTAAGGTAAAAGTAAGTGGCGGTGGACGGTGTAATGTTACCCACGCCTGTTACGATATAACGGAGATGTCTAAACGCTATCCGAGGGGAAAGAATTTTGTCAAAAAATCATTTCACGAATTTTTTACCACCGACACTATTGATTGGTTCCTGGAGCGCGGTGTGCCACTAAAAACAGAGGAGGATGGCAGAATGTTTCCTGAATCCAATTCCTCGCAATCCATCATCGACTGCCTGATGAATGAAGCTGAAAAGACGGGAGTGGAAATAATGATCAATGCAGACGTGTTAAGCATAGAGAGGAGACAAAATGGTTTTGAGCTGTTGCTAAAAGCAAGTGGAAAAGACCGTATGATCGAGGCAGATTTCGTTTGTATAGCATCGGGCGGATCGTCCAAAGAAGGCTCATATGAGTGGATCAGGAACCTCGAACATTCGATAGTAAAACCCGCGCCATCATTGTTTACTTTTAATATTCCGGGGCAACCCATTACAGAACTAATGGGAATTAGTGTGGAGGATGCGGAAATTAAGATTCCCGCCCTAAAGCAAAAACAACGGGCGCCCTTACTTATTACGCACTGGGGGTTGAGTGGTCCGGCTGTGCTAAAATTATCCGCATGGTGTGCAAGAGAACTATCTGACATCAATTATGATTTTTCCATCATTGTTAACTGGGTTCCGCAATTTCATGAAAGCGGATTAAGAGAGTTCCTGGTCGTACACAGGGAACATAAGGCACCGGTGTTTATCAAGAGTAAAAATCCCTTTGGACTGCCACAGCGGCTATGGGATTTTATCTTGCATATTTCAGGTGTTAATAGCGAAATCAGGTGGGGCGATCTTCCTGCCGTGGCCATGAACAAACTTGTGAGAAATATCAGTTCATATGAACTTAAAGTCAGTGGCAAGACAACATTCAAGGAAGAATTTGTTACTGCAGGAGGAGTGGACCTTTCCGAAATAGACCCTGTTACGATGATGAGCAGACTGGTGCCTGGGCTGTATTTTGCCGGTGAAATTATGGACGTTGATGGGATCACCGGAGGCTATAATTTTCAGCATGCATGGACCAGTGGGTACCTTGCGGGATTGTCAGTAAGTGGGACAACGAAAGTGCATGTAACAGGATAAAATAAATTCGTAATCAGTATTCAGGATAAATTCATAAATACTTTGTATGGCATCCAGAAGAAATTTTTTAGCAGGGTTATCAAAGGCCGCGGGAAGCTTGGCGTTTTTATCTGTTGCCAGTCCGGCGTTTGCAGAAGAGGCCTTTCTGCAAATGGAAAAGTATAAAAACCAACCGGCACCAGACGAAGATTTCTGGGGATGGATCCGGGAATCTTATACCATGAGTCCGAATATCATCAATTTCAATAATGGGGGAGTAGCGCCCCAGCCCAAGGTGGTTCAGGATGCGCATATCCGATATTATCAATACTGCAATGAAGCGCCGTCATACTACATGTGGCAAATACTCGACCAGGGTAGGGAACCGCTGAGGGAAAAACTCGCCGCGTTGTGTAAATGTTCGCCGGAAGAAGTGGCCATTAACCGAAATGCAACGGAAGGATTAAATACGGTGATTTTTGGGCTCAACCTAAAGGCGGGCGACGAGATTGTGCTGACCAGGCAGGATTATCCAAACATGATCAATGCATGGAAGCAAAGGGAAAAACGGGACGGCGTGAAATTGGTGTGGCTTGACCTTCCATTGCCAATAAAGAATGATAATGACATTGTAAAGATGTATACAAATGCATTTACTACACGTACTAAAATTGTACACGTTACCCATTTGATTAATTGGACCGGGCAAATACTGCCCGTAAAGAAAATTGCCCAGGCTGCACACAAGCAGGGTATAGAGGTAATTGCAGATGGTGCTCACACGCTGGCACATTTTGACTTTAGCATACCGGATCTTGAATGCGATTATTTTGCTTCATCATTACATAAATGGTTAAGTGCGCCTTTTGGAAGCGGACTGCTTTATATCCGCAAAGACAAAATAAAAAATGTTTGGGCTTTATTGTCGAATAATGAGCCAGATGGCACAGACATCAGAAAATTCGAATCCCTGGGTACACGCTCTTTTGCATCTGAGATGGCGATTGGTACAGCGGTCGACTTTCATAATATTATTGGAAACAAAAGAAAAGAAGACCGGCTCCGATACCTGAAAGATTATTGGGTTAACCAGGTAAAAGGAATCCCGGGCGTATCCTTCAATCAACCTGACACTCCGCATCAATCCTGCGCGATAGCCAGCATAGCCATCAAGGATAAAAAACCTGAGGATGTGGCTGGTGAATTATACAATAAGCATAAGATACATACCGTCGCCATTAACTGGGAGAATATTCATAGTGTTCGTGTAGCCCCGAATGTTTATACCTCGTTAAGTGAGTTGGATAAGCTGGTCAGGGCCGTAAAGGACATGACGGATAAACGCTGATATTATTATACCTCATTTGCAATTAAACACTAGACATTCTCCACCTTAACGGCCATTTTCCTATGGAAATGAATTTGACCCAGGTGATAACAAAAATTATTCAGCAGGTGAACTAGGTAATATTCAGTAGTAACGGGCTCTTCAAAATCTTTGGTAGGAAATTCTTTTAATAGTTCAGCCTTTGAAACCTGTTCCAGGGTATCGATTACCACTTGCCTGGTATTTTCAATTTCTTCCAGCAGCCTTTCCCTGGAAACATTTTTTGCTTTAAGTTCAGCTTCTTTATTCCTGATGTAACCAGAGTCACCGATCATGTTGCCTATAAAATGCTGAAGGTTTCCAGCAAGATAAAGACAAAGGTTTCCGCCAGACATTTGTATACCCTCAGCTTGTCTCCAAAGCAACTCATCAGCTTCGTATGCAAGAACTTCTTTTTTAAGTTTTTCCAGCTCTTTAGTGTACAGATCAATCAGGATCTTTGTTATCATAGATTTTTTATTTCGGACTCAAAATAAATAAAGAACCATGGAATAATTTTATTTTTTTAATCCCCTGATTCTTTATAATAGCCATTATTTAGCTACCTGAGACATGTCAAAAGAACTGCAATACTATTTATACGCTTTAACTTCCAGGTCAATACCCTGTGGATTTCCTTTTAATTTCATCAGGACTGGGTAAGCATCATTGTTAAGAATCCAATATTTCGTCTCACCATTCTCTGACTCCGCATAAACTACATCAATCTGCGTGCCACCGGGAGTAAATTCTTGTTCAGATGGAAGATCTTTTAAAATCAATATCTGATCATTGTAGCGGGTTTTTCTATTGTTTTTTAATTCTTTCAGTGCAGTCCTTGAAAGCATTAGCAGGGTTTGGTTATCCGCAACTTTTCGTTCTTCACCAGGTACTGGCTCATCCCAGTTAAAAACGACACCCTTTTCCAAATTTTCTTTGCCGTTAATAAACTTGCCTGTTGTGGAACCCATAAAGTCATATGAAAACACTATTTCTTCAGTCGTTAAAGAACTTATGGTTAGCGTGATCGGGTAAGTTTGACCCTGAGTGTAGACCTCCATTTGAATAACAGTACCCGTTTTTACATCGCTTGATCTGACGTTTTGGGCAAAGAGCACCTGGCTGGATAATACAAGTATCATTATGAGCGCGTACTGTTTCATTGTTTTTTTGTTTAAATATAAGATTTTGGTGAGATGGATGTCTGCAGACTCCAGGCGTGTTAAAGGTAATAGTTTACCGGAGTTGCGATTTGTTATCCTGCAAAGGAGTTTATATAATACTGATAATCAGCTGTTTATGCTTGGTAGAAAAGGCTGACTTGGGGATGAATAAAAATTACGTTGTTCAGTTAAAACATTTTACCTTTGCCTGCCCAAAACAGGGTTAAAAAAACCCCTGTAATTTTTACAAAAGGAGGACATATTAAGTGGAAGAAAACAACACACTCACAGCACTCAAAACAGCCCCGGAGGTTGCTTCAGCTCACGATG
>JANMMA010000312.1:0-1979 GCA_031372815.1 Sphingobacteriales bacterium | reverse complement strand
TGATACATGCAGGGTACAAATTGCCTATACGTTCAATAAATACGACTTTAATTTTTATGACAAGTCGTACCCCGGAGGTGGAGCGGGCCCTGGTTACTATAATTGTATCGTAACATTGATTAAGGGAAGTAAAAGCATTATGATCTCAGAGGATTATGATTACGAAATAGCATACACTGTAAAAGTTTCAGGTGATGTATTGCCCAACCAGGCGAGGTATAGGGGATGGCGTTCAGATGCCGTTTACAGGGGATATGAAAAACCAGGGCAGGTTTACCGCACCGAGCCTGAACGTGGATTTCCAATGGATGCCACGGTAGATATCGGTTACGGGCAAATGTACAGCTTGCCCTACCTGGACTTCTGGAATTTACTGGGGGGAGAAGTAAACACAGGAAGGTACTGGATGGTATATAACAGCATGGCCACTGAAAATAGTCAGCTTACAGGGATCTTTCAGGGCCGGTCGTCCCAACTGTTGGGAGCCAATGGGTTTGGTGTTTGTTTCTCTATCCTTCCAGCTGCAAAAAACCCTGCAAGAAAGGATGAACTTGATATCACTGTATGGATGGAAAGAAGGGGCCCTGACAATTCGTGGCATCCGAAAAAGAGATTTGAATGGGGAATTTTCTTATCTACTAAAAAAGACCTCCTGCCACCAGAAAAAACCCAGCCTGTTTTTAGGGAAATGAATCTGCATGGTGGATTGGGTGGAAGAATCGAAAACTATGCCACCAGGCCCGCAAAGCTAAATGCGAATTTTTATGAGGGTGGTATTTTCTGTGACCCTATGCGTATCCGTGATATGATCAGAAAAGTTAAGTCTGATGAAGGATTTTACAAATATCTTACGGTAACGGATAATGAGTACAAGCCGTTATTCGATGCGTGGCGCTGGCCTGATTCTGCTCGCAGCCTGATCAAAAATCTTACTGACTATTATTCTTTCCTCAGGGAAAATTATAAAAATGGTGAAGGAACATATAGTGAAGAAATCAGGTACTGGAAAGGCGCTAACAGGTTTAAGTTTTATGCGATGACGATTTCAGCACTTTTTGCTGATAAAACAATTTCTTTGAAGCCAGCTGAAAAACAACAACTGGAATCACTAGTTGCCCTCATGGCCAGGATCGTCTGGGATAACGACAACGCACCAATCTTTGATGGATCTGGAGTTAATTATGGTACAGCAAATATGCCGACCATGTATCTTAATGCCAGGTATTTTTTTGCGTTATTATTTTCGGCTGATGCTGAATTTAAGCAAAGGTCAAACCAGGTATTAGCAAATGTCAGGAACAATATAAACATCAGCATTTATGCAAATGGTTCGTCCATAGCGACGCCACATTATAGCCAGGCCGCTATAGAACCTGTTTTATTCTCGATGCTTCAATTGAAGTATGCGGGAGTAGCCGACCTGTTTCGTGAAAGCTCAAGGGTCAGGAAATTTGCCGATTTTTATACAAACCTGCTAACGCCACCTTCTCCGAGGTTTTCAGGGTATCGAAAATTGATTTCTTTTGGTGACGGCTCCGAGGAAGGCGCTGTAATGTTTGCCTTGCTAGCCTCAGGCTTTGCAGATATTGATACGGTGCTCAGCCATCAATTGTATTATGCCTTCCAGAAAGGCCGGCCCCGTATGTCGTCATTCGGACCTGTTTCACTTGCTTCTGACCTATCAAAAGAGTATGCAAGTAAAGTCATACCCGGAACGGCAAATTATAACGGATACCTGAGCACCATGCGTAATGCAGTGAATACTCCATGGGAATCAGCAGTCTGGATATTGAATGGCGATTCGCTTTTTGATCATCGCAATGATGATGCTGGTGAAATGTCGATTTATGCCCTGGGCGCCCCATTATCCGTGAGCCGTAGCTGTTTTTACTACCCGTCAGCAACAGATGGAAGAATAAGGAGTATGGTTATTCCGCTAAAACTTTTTCCTGAATGGGATCAGAAGGATCAACCGATTG
>JANMMA010000205.1:0-2717 GCA_031372815.1 Sphingobacteriales bacterium | reverse complement strand
GCAAACAATTTACCAACCTCTTAAAATTAAGCATATGAATTTTTTAAACATAATGAACGAACTCGAAAAAGCAGATCCTGAAATTTATGAACGCCTTGACGATCGCAGGGCAGCCATGAAAAAATTTATGTCTTTCTCTGGAAAAGTTGCCGCAGCATCTGTACCAATTGCATTTGGTACTATGCTCAACAAAGCTTACGGCCAAACACCTCCAACCATCGTGGGGGTATTGAATTTTGCCTTGACATTGGAATATCTTGAAGCAGAATTTTATGTAAGGGGACTAGCTGCATCAGGGTTGATCCCAGGAGTAGACAGGCCGGCCTTTCAAACTATAAGTGAACACGAAACAGCACATGTGCAATTTTTGAAGACTGCCATTAGTAGTTTAGGTGGTACACCTGTTGCAAAACCGACCTTCGATTTTACTGCAGGTAATGGTAATATGGCCGGCCCCTTTGCTGATGTATTTTCAAATTACGGCACTTACCTGGCCGTGTCTCAAACATTTGAAGACACCGGCGTAAGGGCTTATAAAGGTCAGGCATGTAATTTAAAAAGCAGCAATGAAGTTCTCCGGGCCGCATTAAGAATACACTCTGTTGAAGCAAGGCATGCTGCGCATGTAAGGGAAATAAGGAGGAGAAACGGATTGCTGGTTCCGGCAGGCGTAAAACTTCAACCCTGGATTACATTAAACCAAAGTGGTATTGCTTCTCCATTGGTACAGGCAAGTTACAATGGTGAAGAACTCACTACACAGGCAGGTGTTAATATTCTAGTGATAAATGGATATAATATTACCGCCGATGACGCCAGTGAAGCTTTTGACGAGCCATTAACAATGGCACAGGTGTTAGCGATAGTGGACCCCTTTATTGTATAAAGAACTTGTTGGAAACATGAATTCAATGGTTGTACAAGTTGTACGACCATTGAATTTTACATACCTTATATCATCAGCGGCTTTGAATTATCCTTTTAATTCATCTACAAATGGCTGACGGGTAAGTCTCTTTCCGGTCGCCTTGAAAATCGCATTTGCAACAGCTCCACCCGTTGGCGGTAATGCAGGTTCACCCAAGCCTGTTGGATCAATGCCATTATCCACGAAATGCGCTTCAATTGCGGGAATTTCTTTCATTCTGATCAACCGATATGGACCGAAATTCTTCTCTTGGGGTATGCCCTCCTTAAAAGTCAATTTTCCAAACATTGCATGTCCATATCCGTCCACTATGGCACCCATAACCTGTTGCAACGCTCCACTTTTATTAACTACTTCACCGCAATCTGACACAGCATATATTTTTTTTACCTGGGGCTTTCCGTCCTTCATAACTACATCGCATACCTGCGCAACATACGATGCGTGAGAAAAATATACACTAAAACCCTGTGACACATTTTTCTTGGTCCCCCACCCAGATTTTTCTGCCACCTGCTTTGTCACCGTTTCCATCCGGTCGATACTATATTTTATAGCGCCCACAGGTTTAACTCTCGCCTTTTGCAACAGCTCCAGCCTGAACTGTATTGGATCTTTACCGGCAGCACTGGAAACCTCATCTAAAAAAGATTGCTCTGCAAACGCCAAAAAATTGGTTACAGGAGCACGCCATGCACCAGTAGTAATGGGTGAAATGTGTTCCACCGTATCAATGAGCAGATGATCAACTGCACCAGAAGGGAAATTATCTTCCCTGCAGGAATTATTTACATTAATGCCCACACCCCTGCATTTATATCCCACAAGGTTCCCTGATGCATCGAGTGCTGCGTCAAATCGGTATCTCACTGCAGGACGGTAACTTCCGCCTCCCATGTCGTCTTCCCTGGACCATATCAATTTAACCGGCATCTTAATGATACTTGATAATTCTGCTGCTTCCAGTACATAATCGAACTTCAAACGACGACCGAAGCCCCCGCCCAATCGTGTGAGCGTTAACGTTATTTTGTCTTCCGGAATATTCAGCAGCTTTGAGGTATTTGCCCTGGCAGCGGCAGGTGTTTGCGAAGGACCAACCAGTTCAACACTGTCTGGCTTTACATCAGCAAAAAAATTCATGGGTTCCATTGGGTTGTGCGGTAAAAAAGGGCACTGATATTCCCGACTGACGACCTTAGCAGCATTCTTAAAAGCTAACTCCACATCACCATCTTTCCTTCTTACTGTCAGTTTTCCATTGTTAAGCAGGTCAGCAAACAACTTCTCATGGTCTGATGAACTTTCAAGGTTGCCATCCTTTTCATAAGTCGCCTTGACAACTTTCCTGGCCTCCATCACTTCCCATGTTGATTTACCAACAACGGCGATATTATTTTTAAACGATACCACATCAATAATACCGGGCATTTTTTTGGCCGCTCCTGCCTCAAAGGAGGTCAGTTTCGATCCAAATGCAGGTGGCCGCATCAACATCGCAAATACCATTCCTTCGCGATAAAAGTCAAGGCCAAATAGCGCTTTTCCGGTGATGATATTTTTATTTTCAACGTTCTTTACCGAACTACCAATTAATTTGAAATCTTTTCGGTCCTTTAACTTAATGTCAGCAGAAACCGTCATCCTGGATGCATCCTCTGCGAGTTCACCATAACCTGAACGCCTACCCGATTTTTCATGTATCACAAAAGCCTTTGACGTAGTGCATTCTTCAATGGGAACATTCCATTTTTTAGCCGCCGCCTGCATCAGGAGGTTTCTCGCTGTA
>JANMMA010000295.1:0-11054 GCA_031372815.1 Sphingobacteriales bacterium | reverse complement strand
CAAATGCCATTTTCCGGTTTATCTACCGATGTGGTAACGCCTTCAATATTTTTAAACAGTTGGATCATCCTTTACTTAAGTGGGTGCAAAGGTAGTACGATTGCGGATTACGGATTGCGGATTGTTACAACATCCTGTAAGGCGTGCTTTCTATAGCGTAAAAATTTTAAACATATTTAATTCGTAATTCGCAATCCGTAATCCGCAATCGTACTACCTTTGCACCCACTTAAGTAAAGGATGATCCAACTGTTTAAAAATATTGAAGGCGTTACCACATCGGTAGATAAACCGGAAAATGGCATTTGGGTAAATATACTTCCACCGTTGAAACAGGAAGAATTTACAGAAGTGTCCGAAAAGCTTGACGTTCCAATTGAATTTTTGCAGGATTCGCTTGATATAGATGAAAGACCACGTTATGAAGTAGTTGACAATGTGAAGATGATCGTTATCAAGACTCCCACGGAAAACAATTCCTTCAACGACAGCGATTCTTTTTACATTACCATTCCGATCTGCATCATTCTTACCCACCACCACATCGTTACCGTCAATTCCTTTGAAAACGGCGCAATAAAGAAATTCCTGAATACTTTTCAGAACCGGCACCCCGACAAAAGAAATATGATGGTGCTTAAGATTTTCGAAAAGGTTACGCAAACCTTTATTGAATACCTTAAGGAAATTAATCATCGACGTAATATGGTTGAGCAAAGACTATACGAAGCCAACCGGAATGAAGAACTTTTCGAGCTGATGAGGATACAGAAAAGCCTGGTGTATTTTGTAACCGCACTTCGGTCCAATGAGTTGTTGCTCATTAAACTTCAGCGCACCAATATGCTGGGTCTGAATGAAGATGAACTTGAACTGCTTAATGACCAGATCATTGATATGTCGCAGGCCCTTGAAATGGCCAACATATATACGAATATCCTGAGTTCTACACTGGATGCCTTCGCAAGCATCATCGCCAACAACCAGAACCTTGTATTGAAGAGACTTGCAGGCATCACCATCATCCTTCAGTTTCCGGTCCTTGTTGCCAGCATTTATGGGATGAACGTACCGATCCCCTATTCTGACAAGCCGCATGCTTTTTATGTTCCCATTGGCCTCGCACTGGTTATCTCGGTTGTAATGGCCTGGTATTTTGTAAAGAAAAAATGGTTCTGATGTTTAATCTTCGCGTTTATGGTATCCTGTTAGATGATCAAAAGCGGGTATTGGTGAGTGATGAATTCATCCGAGGTAATTACTATACAAAATTTCCAGGGGGCGGACTTGAATTAGGAGAAGGAACACGGGACTGCCTGCGACGTGAGTTTATGGAAGAAATGAATCTTCGGGTTAACATTGGAGCGCATATATACACAACAGATTTTTTCCAGATGTCGGCCTTCAATCCGGAACACCAGATCATTTCAATTTACTATTTCGCCCATCCTTTGGAAGACATCAAAGCCCCGCTGAGGCTGAAGCCATTTGATTTTGACGAGCGTGAATTGAACATGTATAAGGAAACGGGTGAAACCGAAACATTCCGGTTTATTGACTGGCAAGATTTTTCGCCGGATGCTGTGTCATTACCTATAGACAAGGTTGTAGCATCGTTAATTAAAGCGATGTAGCAGAAAAAACTTGGCCCGACAGATGGTCGAAATACTATTTCCCAATTTTGACTTTCACATTTGACAAACTTCCCCATTTCCTAATTTAGTGCATCGCACTACGCTTCATCTCTGCGGCTACTTCCTTCCCCAGATATTTTTCACATATCGCATGTACACCGTAGATCACGGGAGTCATCAATATCGCTATCAGGAATTTATAGGCGTAGGCCGTAAATGCCCAGGCCATTGTTTGCCCAACAGGAACACCCCTGAATATGGTAAAGGCAACATAGGTTACAACAATACTGTCTATGAATTGTGACACCAATGTACTCATCGTGGCTCTTGCCCAAATATTTTTCTCCCCCGTAAATGCCTTGATCTTTTTAAAGACCCTGGCGTCAATCAACTGTCCAAGTATGAAAGCCGCCAGCGAACCAACGATAATATTCATGCCTTGCCCAAAAATCGATTTAAACGCAGCCTGCATGTCCGGCACACCATGCGCAGTGTTAGATCCCATCCAATACCTGGTATCGGGCGACATCCGTATGGCGAAAAAGAAAACAAAAAATGAAAATGCAATCAGTATCACGGTTAATAACGTCAGGAATCTCACGCCCTTTACACCGTAGTATTCATTTACGATATCTGTCATAACAAAAACCACCGGCCAGGGGAGTACACCCACAGAAAGGCTAAACGATAGAC
Organism: Sphingobacteriales bacterium; assembly: GCA_031372815.1. GTDB lineage: Bacteria > Bacteroidota > Bacteroidia > Chitinophagales > Chitinophagaceae > Pollutibacter. The sequence continues at coordinate 8,727 of JANMMA010000295.1, read as the reverse complement.
CCTCCTGTCCGAACAACGAAAAATTTGCTTTTGCCAGGCCAAGTGTATCCTCCAGGGAGAAAATCTTAACGCCGATGATCTCTGCAATAATAGCATTGGCAATAAAAAAACCGCCAAGCATAAGGAATAACTTGGTAGGCCTATCTTTCATTATATTGTCAATCATGGATGGCTGTTAAAGGAAAGATAACGAATCCGTATCAAAAAAGTTGAGCCAAATACCAAGCATTTAAAAGCGCGTTGAAAACTTACACCAATAACTGATTCTTCATGTTCAATCGCTAATAATCGGTATTTTGCCGCCTGAATTAACCAGCATGTTGAAGCTTTCATTGAAGGACTTTATTCCGCATATCGTTGCGATTGCCATTTTCGTAATTATTTCCGTCATTTATTGTAAACCCGCCCTGGAGGGAAAAGTACTTCAGCAAAGCGATATCATGCACTGGAAGGGCATGAGTAAGGATATCCAGGATTACCGCGATAGCCACGATGGCGTTGCCCCGTTATGGACAATCAACATGTTCAGTGGAATGCCAGGATTCCAGATAGCCACCAACAACAACAATTATATTTCATATTATGCCAATGAAATATTTTCATTGTTTATACCGAAGCCATTCCGATTTTTTATACTGGCCTGCCTTGGTTTTTATTTTTTAGGGCTGGTACTCCGCGTAAATCCATGGATTGCTATGATCGGTGCCCTGGCATATGCCTACGCCTCTTATGATCCTATCATCATTTCTGTGGGGCATGAAACAAAAATGCTTTCGCTAGCGTATTTGCCGGCAGCATTGGGTGGACTGATCATGATTTTTGAAGGCCGCTACTGGCTTGGCGCGGCACTAACGGCCTTGTTCAGCTCCATCCTCGTATATCAAAACCACTACCAGATCGTATATTATTTCCTGCTGATTGCTGCCTTCATGACCGTTGGATACCTCGTGCATAAGATCAGGCAAAAGCAATTGAACCAACTGGCTATGGCTGCAGCTTTTGCTATCATTGCAGGGGCAGTTGGCGTAATGACCAATGCCGTGATGTTGTTCACCACATATGACTATTCCCAGGCTACTATAAGAGGCGGACAAGCCTCACTTCAACTGAAGGACAGCGTCAATACAACGGTTACCAAAGGCGGACTGGATACAGGATATGCTTTTTTATATGGTAGTTATGGCCGCGCGGAATTGCTTACGGTCCTTGTTCCCAATGCCTATGGAGGCGGACCGGAAGCAATAGGTGAAGACTCTAAATTTGTGGAAGTGATGCAGGAGAAAAATCTGCCGCAACAACTTGCAGGGCAGTTATATAATTCTTTCTCCACTTACTGGGGTAGTCAGCCTGGTCATGCCGGCCCCGTTTACCTGGGTGCCATCATTTGTTTCTTCTTCATTTTTGGTATGGTATACGTTAAGAGCTGGCATAAGTGGTGGATACTCGCGATTACCCTGCTGGCACTATTGATGTCGCTTGGAAAAAATCTCGCAGGCTTCAATACTTTTCTGTTCAACAACCTGCCCATGTATAATAAGTTCAGGGCGCCAGCGATGATTCTTATTATCCCGCAATTAACTTTTTCCATGCTGTCAATACTCGCGCTTCAGCAGGCATTTTTCCTGGAAGACGATAAACAGGCATTGTGGAAAAAATGTAAACTTGGTGGTTTAGTCACGGCAGGATTGTTTGCACTCGCAGTATTATTTTATCTGGGCGCAGATTACAAAACTGACCGCGATAAATATATACAACAGCAGCTAACGCAGATCATGCCCAATGACCCTTCCGCAGGAAGGGATATTGTTAATGCAGTTGCCGGAGACAGAAAAAGCCTCGCGGGCAAGGACCTGTTGCGCTCATTGTTTTTTGCCGGAGCAGGATTTCTTGCATTGTTTTTATACTCAAGGAATAAAATTAAGGCACAACACGCCGTGATTGCCCTGTTGATACTAACAGCTTTTGATATACTGCCTGTTGGCAAACGGTATTTACGTGATGAGAATTTTATGGAGCCGGAAGAAAATGATGCTATGTTTAATCCCACTCCGGCAGACCAGCAAATACTTCAGGACAAGGAAAAAAACTTCAGGGTATTCAATCTTTCGCAGGGCGATCTGTCTTCCGCTTTCAATGATGCAGTAACCTCCTATCATCATCGTTCTATAGGTGGATATCATGCTGCCAAGCTCAGCATTTACCAGGACCTCATCGAAAATCAATTGATGAAACAACCGCTGAACATGCCGGTCATCAGCATGTTAAACACCAGGTACATTATCATTCCTGATTCCTCCGGACAGCAGGCCATTGTTCAAAGAAATCCTGATGCACTTGGAAATGCATGGCTGATAAAAACTGTCCGCTATGTTGCATCACCAGCTGCAGAAATGCAGGCACTGGACTACTTTGATCCGTCTGTGGAAGCTATTGTACAGCAAAGATTCAAAAAAGACATACCCTACGAACCTTCATTTGATTCTACGGCTTCCATTAAGCTTGACAATAACGATCACGATCTGGTTACCTATAGTTTCAATGCTGCTTCTAGTCAGTTTGCTGTTTTCAGTGAAGTGTATTATGAACGCGGTTGGAAAGCATTTATAGATGGGAAAGAGGCACCCATCGTGAAAACCAATTATGTTTTACGAGGTTTAGCTATACCAGCAGGTCAACATAAAGTAGAATTTCGGTTTGAACCATCGTCCTATATTATGGGTCGAAAAATTACGGGTATAAGCCAGATCATATTGGTATTGTTATTTGGCATTGGCATTTTTATGGAGTTTCGTAAAAGAAATAATACGTTGAAAACGGCCTGATGGATAATATCCTAAGTGTGGTATGGTATAAAGTATTGCCTGCTCAGTTTGGTGGCCAAAAAGGTATAGCACAGTTCAATGATTATTTGTCAGGGCATTTTAAAGTGACTTGCATTTGCTCCGTAAACAATCAACCTTCCGGAGCGGAAAACTATATCGTAAAACCTGTTTTGCCTATTTCCAAAATGCAAGTGTTTCACCTGCCATCCTGGAGGAAAATCCTTCGTGAACTTAATGCAGGCAACTACAATCATGTTATCCTCGAACATTGCTATTATGGATTGCTGGGAATCTATATCAGCAAGCGATATGGCAAAACGCTCATCGTTCATTCTCATAATATAGAATACAGGCGCTTTCGCGAAATAGGAAAACCGTGGTGGCCACTATTATATTGGCTGGAGAAGAAATCTCATCGGGCGGCCCAACTAAACCTGTTCAAGACACCATCTGACATGGCTATTGCCATATCAGCATTCAAACTCGATCCTGGCAAATGTATGCTCGTTCCTTTTGGCATTGCAAAACTTAACCCGGTATCAGCAAAGCAAAGGCAGTTGGCAAGGAATAAAATCTGCCAAACACATCATATAATGCCAGACACCAGGATATTGATTTTTATGGGTACCCTTGATTATAAACCTAATGCGGATGCAGTTGTAAAAATTGTCAGGGAGATCATCCCTGGAATCCGTAAAATGACATCAGTTCCTTTTAAAGTAATAGTTTGTGGACGGTTAATTGAGAAGGATTTTCTTACACTTTATCAATTAAAAGACGAAGATTATGTATACGCTGGTTTTGTAGACGACATCTCTCCATATTTTATGGGTGCTGACCTTTTCGTTAACCCGGTAACTTCCGGCGGGGGTATCAAAGTCAAGGTTATAGAAGCCCTGTCGTACGGAATGCCCGTGGTCACCAGTATTGATGGTGCAAATGGGATCGACCAATATACCACTGAAGAACAATTGATAATTGCCGATCCCGACGATTGCCCGGAATTTTGCAGGCAAATTATTTTGTCGTGGGATAAACCTGTACGCATACCCGAAGCTTTTGCCACTGAATATGACTGGAAGAATATTGTAGACAAAGTCGCTGATCGGATAAACCACCTATAAGGCTATTTAATTTTATATTGCATCATGGCAAGTCCCAGGATCAGTGTTATCATGCCGGTTTACAATACTGCGGCCTTCCTTGAGGAAGCCATTAAAAGCATAATCCAACAGACTTTTAAAGACTTCGAACTGATCATCATCAACGATGGTTCTACAGATATCTCGGAGGTTATAATTTCTTCTTTCAATGACAATCGTATTCGCTACTATAAGAATGATAAGAACGAGGGACTAGTTTATACTTTAAACCGGGGCATTGACCTGGCTTCAGCGGAATGGATTGCACGTATGGATGGCGATGACATTTCACTTCCTTTAAGGTTTGAAAAACAATGGGATTATGTTATCTCCCACGCCGAAGTTCAGGTATTGGCTACTACTGTAATGCTAATCAATGAACAGGGACAGAAACAGGGGATATGGAAAGACGACGTACTGGCTATTTCTCCCACTGAAATCAGGTCATACCTTCCAAAAAATAACTGCATTGCACATCCCACGGTGTTTATAAGGACTGAACTACTAAGAAAATACCGATATAACATACTGCAGCCTCAGTCGGAAGACTATGACCTTTGGTTACGGTTAACATCAGATGCCATTTCAATCAATAAACTTAAGGAGCCACTGTTGCTTCACCGAATCTTATCTTCATCATTTACCAGGAGCAGTAAAATGAATAGCTTTCAGAAACTGGCCCTGACAAAATATCAATTCGCAAGAGCCGCCATGAAATCTGGCGAGGGGAATCTTTTCGTCTATCGAACACTTTTCAATTCCTGCCTCGATGCCATTAAAGGACAATTAAAAAATATGGTCGGCAAATAAATGTTGTATACACTGCTCATATTGAAAAGAATACTGGAGGATATCTTCATCCTGCCGTTTGTATGGTGGGGCAGATATCTTTCCGCACACAAACCACTGAAAGAGCAGTACGAGTTGTTCCTGATTTTCCCTTTTTATCATATCGGTGGTGCTGAAAAAGTGCATGCACAGATTGCAGCTGTAGCAAGGGGGAAAAAATGCCTGGTGATTTTCACCAGGAAATCACAAAATGATCTCTTGCTACCTCAATTTAAAGCCGCTGGGCACACGATCATTGACATCTCATTTTATACTGACAATAAAACCAAATACTGGAATAATTTGATCTATCGTGGTATCCTATCTGCCCATATAAATAAACAGCCTGGAAAAGTGATGGTATTTAACGGACAATCGAACTTTGCTTATAAATTGTCAAGATGGATTCGCCATGATATACCCCAGATTGAACTGATCCATTCATTGAGTAGTTTCTCTTATATCAGGATTCCGTTTATCAGGTATTATCGGGACACGATCATGATCAGCAAAAATCGAATCAGTGATCACCTCGAACTATATCGAAAGTTTGGCATTCCGGAAACATATGACAGTAGGATAAAATACATACTCAACGGCATTCCACTTCCTACGCAAACCTTTTCAAAACAATTTACCGGAAAAGGATTGAATATATTATATGCCGGAAGGGATAGTATTGAAAAAAGAGTACATATCGTCAGGAAGATTGGCATGGCATGCATAGTATCCAACCTGCCCGTAACGGTGAGTTATATGGGTGATGTTAGCGGAGTGATCAAAACATATGAATTCGATCACGAAAAATTTTATGGGAATGTTGCAGATACCGCGCAATTAAATCATATTTACGAATCTGCAGATGTCTTACTTATTACTTCATCGGAAGAAGGATTTCCTATGGTGGTGATGGAAGGCATGGCCAGGGGTTGCATTATTTTAGCAACGCCAGTAGGTGATATGCCAGTGCATATTAGAGAGGGTATTAATGGATTTTTATTCAGCCAGGTGGAAAATGAAGAAAAAATTATTGAGGAGGCCCAGCAACTGATCAGCAAACTGGTGAGCGATCCTGTATCGTGTTCTGCCATATCTGAGAACAATATCCAGTATGCTCGTACATATTTCGGACTGGATAAATTTGAACAACATTATCAAAAACTTTTTGACCAATATTTATTGTGAAACCACTGAGTTTTGTCATCATAACGTACAACCGTCCGGCAGACATGCTGGAACTCGCCAGAAATATTTCTGCGCTGGATAAAGCGGCAGATCTCCTCGAAGAAGTGATCATTGTAAATAATGCTTCTGTTCATAGTTATTCAGCAGTAAGAGAGTTCATCCGAAAAACACCGGAAATCCCGTTTAAATTTATTGATTCTCATGAGAATCTTGGGGTTGCACGAGGCAGGAATTTTGCACTGCAGCAGGGAAGGGCACCTTTTGTGATCATGTTGGATGACGACGCAGTATTACAAAACCATGATGCCCTTTCCAACCTGATCGTTGAATTTTCAAAACCGGCACAAGGCAGGCCTGTTGCCATCATTTCTTTTAAAGTACTCTATTTTGATACCATGCAAATGCAGGTTAATGCATTTCCACATAAAGATTTCAAAACATACAGGGACAAGGATTTTTTTCTCACCTATTACTATGCCGGCGGTGCTCATGCCATAAGGCGGGAAGTCTTTGATAGAACAGGAAACTACCCTATTGATTTTTTTTATGGAATGGAAGAATACGATTTAAGTTACCGTATACTTGATCACGGTTTTGCCATTGCTTACAGTGACAAGGTGGTGATGCTCCACAAGGAATCACCGCTGGGCAGAAATACTAAAAAAGAAAAAATGGCCATGTTGTGGATCAACAAATCCAAAGTGGCCTGGCGTTATCTCCCGGCCATATATTTCTGGTCAACCGCAATATTATGGTCGTTTGAATACCTTCAAAAGACAGGGTTCGACTTTGGCGGATGGTTTAGGGGATGGAAACACGTTTTACATATTCCATCTACTGAAAAAAGGATAACTGTCAGTAAATCTACCCAGGAGTATTTATCAACTGTGGATGCCCGTCTCTGGTATTGATCTCATTCAACAGTGACAGAAATAATTCCAGTCCTTTTTTCTTTTCCTCATTGAGCAGGTAACTGATATTCTTTGTGTAGTAATATTTCAGATCGGCCACAGCATTTTTTTCCAAATCGATAATCTTATCAATGTCTTGAAGTCCCTGTGCATTTGCCTCATTAAAAAGTTCGATAAATTCAGCTGGTAATGGTTTATTGCTCACCCATGCTGCAAACACAAACGGTAAACCGGTATAGGATTTCCAGTGTTCACCAAGGTCGAACATATATTTGCTATGGTTTTTCTGTACCAGTGCACGGTCACCAATAACCAGTCCGCCGATATCGCCTTTTATTTTTTCAAGATAATCCTCCCCTGACGCATTAATAAATTCAGGATCCAGTTGCCAGTGCTTTTTCATTAATATCCTGGCCAGCATTACGGAAGTGCGGGACTGATAATCCAGCATTATGGCGGAAAGTTCGTGAAGTGGCTTTTCACTGAAAATAGCTACTGATCCAACGGGGCCATCACAACCTATGCAATAATCGCTGATGATATGATATTCCTTGAGGCTGGGTAAAATGGCCACGGGTACCAGGCCTACATCGATTTTGTCTTCTAACAGCATGGTTGCAATACGCGACGGGTAATCCACCGTAATATCTATCTGCCTGCTTACTGATTTATGCTGCAGCCCATACAATAAAGGCTTTGTATTGAGATAACTGACTGCACCTATCCTTATTTTCCGATCCAATGGCTTTAATGTAAATTTGCATGCAAATTTAACATAATCCCACCGTATATGGATTTAAGTGCATTAACAGCCATTTCACCGGTTGACGGTCGTTATCGCAGCCAGTTACATCAGTTGGACTACTATTTCTCTGAATATGCACTGATCAGGTACAGAATTCTGGTGGAGGTCGAGTATTTCATCACACTTTCTGAAAAAAGATTTTTCAGCCTTCGTCCCACAATGCTAAAATCCCTACGCGATATTTATGAAAATTTCACGATTGAACAGGCCGCACAAATAAAGAACCTCGAGAAGGTCACTAACCATGATGTAAAAGCAGTAGAATATTTTTTAAAGAATGAATTAGATGCGCTTAAACTTTCCCATTTAAAAGAATGGATACATTTCGGACTCACTTCCCAGGATATTAATAATACTGCTATTCCCTTATTATGGAAAGAAGCGCTGGAACATGAATTATATCCGGCCATCTCAAACCTTATTATTGATTTAAAAAAAATGTCGCGTACCTGGAAAGATATTCCAATGCTTGCCAGAACACACGGTCAGCCAGCTTCGCCTACCCGGTTGGGTAAGGAAGTCATGGTATTTGTAGAGCGACTTGAAAAACAAATAGAACTTATTCAAACCATACCCTATTCCTGTAAGTTTGGAGGAGCAACCGGAAACTTTAATGCTCATGTAGTTGCATTTCCCAGCACTTCCTGGGTGCGGTTTGCCAACGATTTCTGTAGCGCTAAACTTGGCCTCCAGCGACAGCAATACACCACACAAATCGAACATTATGATAACCTTGCCGCCCAATGTGACGGCATAAAAAGGATCAACACGATCCTGATAGATCTTTGCAGGGATGTCTGGACATATATCTCGATGGACTATTTCAAGCAGAAAACAAAAGCTGGTGAAATCGGCTCTTCTGCTATGCCCCATAAGGTGAATCCGATAGACTTTGAAAATGCGGAAGGAAATTTCGGTTATGCAAATGCGATACTGGAGCACATGTCTGCTAAACTACCCGTTTCAAGGTTACAGCGTGACCTTACCGATTCCACTGTGCTTCGAAATATCGGTGTCCCCTTCGCCCATACCAT
>JANMMA010000289.1:0-5957 GCA_031372815.1 Sphingobacteriales bacterium | reverse complement strand
GATATCTTTCAGGAAACTGTTATCAAAAAATGAAAGTTTTTTACGGAACTCAAGTTCAGCACCATAACTCAAAGCAGAATTCGGATTGGCATAGGTAAGAATAAGGTTGGATGCGACTGAACCGGATTGCACAACGAACTCAATAGGCTTCTCGAAATGTTTTCCGAATAATGATACTGAAAACATTTCCCCAGCTGCCGGATATGTTTCAAACCTCAGATCTACGTTGGTATTTTGACTTCTTTCCAGGTCAGCATTTCCTTTAATAATAGCGTTTCTTGAAAAATCATAAAACTGAAAAGGGGCCACTTCCCTGAAGTCAGGCCTTGATACAGAGCGGAAGGCCGACAACCTGATATTTGATTTTGACGTAAGGTTATACGTGAAATTCACAGAAGGTAACCAGTCAATATAATTACGGTCTATTTGAATCAGTGGATTTGAAAAATCCGCTGTGGTGACACTGTATTTAAAATTCTCAACCCTTAGTCCCCAAACTACGCGGAACTTTGATGAGATCCTGTTATCCATCATTACATAACCCGCAGCAGTTTGTGAAGTTCCTTTGTATTCATCAGATGGATTGGTAATTTCATCAAGTACAAATCCATTGATATTCATATAAGATGGATCAAATACATATGTTGGTTCAACAGCCAGCAGGTTTGTGTTGAGTTGGGATTGGTTGGCAGCTTTATACCTGAAAGCACGGGCCTGGTAGTCCCGGTCTTTATGTAAATAATAGCCACCCACCTTAAACATATTATTTTCTTTATTCCATTTAAACGGAATACTGTAATTCACATTTCCACCATAAGAAAAATCTGTTAGTTCGGAATAGAAACGATAAGAATCACGCAACACTACACGGAACGGAACTGCTTTATTGTCCATATCATTCTGATTGATCGCATAAGGGGAAACCCTATAATCTGGCTGCGACCCGCCGGTGAATGCATAGTTTGCATTCCAGCTAAGTTTGTTCCGGTTCTTTCCGATCGAATGTTCACCTTCAAGTTGTGATGAAAACAATGTCTTGATATTGGTTTCATTAGAACTGGCTTTTATGTATTGAAGGTTGTCATTATTAAGACCTTCCCGGTTGATATTGGTTACTTCGAAAAGCCTGTTGAATAAATTTTTGAAAGCTATCTTACTGTTTCCTTTTTTATAGGCGAAGTTTGCCATTGCACCAACAACCGTAGTAAACTTGTTTACTGTATCCTTATAGTCATATAATAAGGGAGCCGTTCGACCCTGATCTGCGTAATCTATTCTTTCTGAATACTGAATATTCTGATTGTTTCGATAAGTAGCAGAAATTACAGATCCAAAAGATCCGCTATTCTTAAAATCTTTTTTAGCCGCCCAGGAAATTTGATAGTTCTGGTTAGGCAGGGCATTGCCTTTATAACGGTCACCAAATAAATTATTAAATCGCTGTGATGCCGTAATCAAATCGTTTGTGTTCGTGTACCCACGAAGGTTAGGCAGGTTTTGTGGAAGTCTTCGCTCCCCGTTTTCAACACCGAGGTAATCCATTTTTCCAATGTATCCGGGTTCGAAATTCTTTCCGGTTGAGATGGTGTTCCATCCCGCACCAACGCTTATGCTAAGTTGGTTTTTATTCGGAACGTCGCTGGTATTCACCTGGACTATTCCACCGGAAAAATCACCTGGAAGATCAGGTGCTGCAGTTTTGAAAATCTGGATATTATCAATAAGGTTAGATGGAATAATATCAAAAGCGAATACTTTACGATCAGCTTCTGTGCTTGGCAACACGGCGTTGTTCAGTGTTGCCACATTATAGCGGTCTGCAAGTCCCCTGATGATAACGAATTTGTTATCCTGTATAGTGGCACCACTTACACGCTTGAGCACTTCAGAAGTATTTTTATCCGGAGAACGCTTTATTGACTCAGCAGAAATTCCATCAGATATATTGGGAAGATTCTTTTGTCTAACTAAAAGTGCATTGACCGTTTCCATTCTTCGCGGTGTAGCCTTGACCACTATCTCGGTAAGGTCTGTGGACTTTTCATCCATAAGTGATTCCAGCGTGGTAACGTCATTCTCTTTTACATCCACCTCAGACACTGCTTTTTTTTGGAATCCGACATACTCAAATGTCATGATGTAATTTCCTGCTGGTACATTATTGAAGATGAATTTTCCTTCAACATCAGTAAGGGTTCTTCTGTTAAGTACCTCAATGGATACAGAAACACCGGTGAGGAGGTCTCCTCTTTTTCCATTTAATACCCTTCCGGCAATTTTACCAGTCTGGGCAAATGCATTTGATATTGAAAAAATAACAAGTACGGTGAACAGGACCTTAAGTGTAGTAGTAATAGTAAATTTCACGACTTTCGGAATTTGCCGCAAAAATATTCTTAGGGATTAAAGTGGATGTTAAGGAAAGGTTACTTCAATGTTACCTGTATGTGTCTTTAATGTTAAGTGTACCAATTACAGGAAATACAGATTTCCTCGAGCATATCCATGAGCAACTGGGAATGTGCCGTGGGGGCCACAAAAAATACCAAAATCACTGTTAAGTGCCTGTAAATCAGAGATTTCAAAGTATAGAATTATAGTCCAAAAAACAAGCGGAATGCCTTTCCTATCCGGCGCAATGTTAAGAAATTATTATCTGTCCACAGCCAAATTTTAACCCCTGCTTAAAATCTATTTTTGCCGAAATTCTGTTGGGATGGCATTCAATACTTTTTTAAAAATATTCTTACCTAAAGACCGGATATTTTACAGCCTTTTTGAAGATTCAAGCCAGAGGGTGTTACAAATGTCCAAAGTTTTAAAGCAGATGGTAAATGAGACAGACTCGGCAGAGAGAACCTCTATCATGTCCCGGATTGAAGATTTGGAACGTGAAAACGATGAAGCCACCCACAGGATCTTTACAGAACTAAGCCGTAATTTCATCACTCCTTTTGACCGTGAAGACATACATTACCTCGCAACTGCACTAGATGATGTGGCCGACCATATATATGCAGCAGGGAAAAAAATCATTTTTTACCGTATTAATACCGCTGATCATGGTATTCACAAATTTGCTGACCTGATAGAACAAAGTGCAGAACAGGTACAGCATGCTGTGCATGAGCTTCGTAATATGAAAAATTTAAGACTGATCACTGAAGCAATCGTAAAAATAAACAGCATTGAAAACCAGGCAGATGATCTTTTTGACACCAATGTGGAAAGGCTTTTTGCGGAAGAAGACGATGCCAAGGAAGTATTCAAAATGAGGGAGATTTACCAGGTCATGGAAGACGCCACAGACAAATGTGAAGATGCCGGCAATGTTATCGAATCAATCATCATCAAGTACGCGTAATGAAATTTAATGGATAATGGCTTTACACATTATCGAATGATCGCACTACCGCATTAGCACATTAAACTCATGACCCTACTCATCATCATTATTGCACTTGCCCTGATATTCGATTACATAAATGGATTTCACGATGCGGCCAATTCCATTGCCACCATTGTTTCCACTAAAGTTCTTACCCCTTTTCAGGCGGTTATATGGGCAGCTTTCTTCAATGTAGTTGCCTATTTTATTTTTACGGATCATAATGTTGCGAATACCATTGCCAGAACGGTTCATCAGGAAGTGATTACCCTCCCGGTGATTCTTTCAGGCCTCATTGCCGCCATTATCTGGAACCTTCTGACCTGGTGGTTTGGTATACCATCGTCCTCCTCACATACTTTGATCGGGGGATTCGCCGGAGCAGCCATAGCGCATGCGGGTTTCGATAGCATCGAAATGGAAAAGATCTCCAAAACACTCTTGTTTATTTTTATTGCACCACTGATGGGCATGGTGATTGCAGCTTTCATTTCCATTGTTACCATCATCCAGAATATCTGGTTAAAATTATTAATCATTATAGTCACAGTTGCGCTGACCATAACTTTTATTCCCTTCAACAATATAATTAAATGGGGATTGATCATCTCTTCCCTGATTTTTATTATTTCTTACCTTATCAATCACTTTCAGCAGCCGCCAAGTGCCTACCGGACAGGGAATATGTACAAACGACTGCAGCTATTATCTTCTGCTGCATTTAGTATCGGCCATGGTGGAAACGATGCCCAAAAAGTAATGGGTATTATTGCTGCCGCCCTGGTAGCCAATGGAAATATCGCCAGTCTGGCAGATATGCCTGGATGGGTTCCGGCGGCATGCTATACTGCTATAGGATTCGGTACAATGAGTGGTGGATGGAGAATCGTAAAAACAATGGGAACACGAATTACAAAAGTGACACCCCTGGAAGGCGTTAGTGCGGAAACCGCTGGTGCTATCACCCTTTTCATGACAGAAAAAATGGGGATTCCCGTCAGTACAACCCATACGATTACCGGGTCTATTATAGGTGTGGGCGCCACAAAACGTTTATCGGCCGTGCGGTGGGGAGTAACCGTAAACCTTCTCTGGGCTTGGATCCTGACGATTCCAGTAAGTGCAGTAATGGCTGCCATTATTTATTTTATTGTCAACTTGTTTATGTGATGAACATATATTTGAAAACGGCTTCTTTTTGCCTGGCGTTAATAATTTTCATTTCATGCGCGCAAGCTCCTGCTAAAAATGAAGCTGCCAACGATGTCCCTTCCCAAACATCGGATACTACCATTGTTGCCTCCCCACTTCCTTTTACAACGATTGATGCAGAGAGCCTCATCGGAAAATATTATAACCAGCAGAACCAGGACGCAAAATATGCCCGCTATAAAACTGTGGCCACAAATAGTGTGCATATTGACAGCAGCTATCACAAAGACACTATTCTCCTTACGATAAATTCCATCGGCAGAAAATGGAATAATCCCAACCGGGATACGATCACTACTCCTTTTTCAGAAGATGTGATGTTAAAAGTGTACCGTTACCGCCAGATCTGGTGGGCAGATAAATTGCAGCCGCCGGATGCAGTAAATAGTATTTCGGAACCGGTTAAAAAATGAGTTTCGTATTTTTACCGGATAATTAATCATTGATGAAAGGAATTATTCTTGCAGGAGGATCCGGTACCAGGCTTTATCCCATCACATATGCCATCAGTAAGCAGATCATGCCGGTATATGATAAACCGATGATCTACTATCCATTATCGACCCTCATGCTCGCAGGAATAAGGGAGATCCTGATCATTTCAACACCTCATGACCTTCCCAATTTCAAGAAACTTTTTGGCGATGGTTCACAGTTTGGCCTCGAATTTACTTATGCCGAACAGCCCTTACCCAATGGTCTCGCCCAGGCTTTTGTTATTGGTGAAAAATTTATTGGGGATGATTCCGTAGCCCTGGTATTGGGAGATAATATCTTTTATGGTTATGGCCTGGGGGAGCAACTCTCCCGAAATGCAGATCCCGACGGCGGTATCGTTTATGCCTATCACGTCAGTGATCCGGAACGCTATGGTGTGGTGGAATTCGACGACGATAATAAAGTGATCAGTATCGAAGAAAAACCAATACATCCCAAAAGCAGTTTTGCGGTTCCTGGCTTATACTTTTACGACAACCACGTAATCAACGTGGCGCGCGATCTTAAGCCATCGCCACGTGGTGAATACGAAATCACCGATGTAAATAAAGCCTACCTCGCAGAAGGTAAACTGAGTGTTTGTATCATGGACCGCGGAACGGCATGGCTGGATACAGGAACCTTTGATTCCCTCATGCAGGCCTCCCAATTCGTGCAGGTTATCGAGCAGCGGCAAGGAATCAAAATTGCCTGTATTGAAGAAATTGCCTATAAAAAAGGATTTATTAATAAAGATCAACTCATAAAGATTGCCGAACCGCTGATGAAAAGCGGATATGGTGAATATCTGATGAAAGTTGTATCTTAATCCTGAATGGTAAATACGCAGCTATGAAAAAAATACTGGTCACCGGCGGAT
>JANMMA010000271.1:0-4934 GCA_031372815.1 Sphingobacteriales bacterium | reverse complement strand
GCCGCGGCTACTTTCGCAGCGACGCCGATTCGCCGCTCGTACGCGGCCTCGTCGCCTTTCTGTGCGATTTTTTCAGCGGCGCCCCCATCGCGGAGATTGCCGCCAGCGACCTGGACCCGCTCGAGGCCCTCGACCTCATCCGCAACCTCTCGCCCACGCGCCGCAACGGCCTCGCCAGCGCCCGCGCCACAATCCGCGCCTTCGCCGCCGCCCACACCAGCTGATGCCCGACGACTCCCGGCATGTGGATAAAGTGTAGGCACTACCCTACCACCTACAAATAACTCTATCTTCCTATCATTATCAAAATCGTTTGCGGCAACACAGGAGCCGCTATTGTAAGAAACAGGTAAAGCCTCCGCATCCCTTTTAAAATTTGCCTTACCATCATTAATGTATAAACGATCCTGGTATGGCGCTGTTAGTGGATTATATGCATTGCCACCGCTTACTATATACATATCAAGATCTCCATCGGCATCTGCATCAAAAAAAACACCACCCATATCTTCATACCCCGAATCAGGCATATCCTTTATTAAAAATTGCCCATTGAGTTGCTGCAAAAATAATTTTCCAGGTACCATTGCAGCACCACCCATCCAAAAATCTTCCTTACCATTCTTATCTACATCACCTTTAGCCATGTATGGGCCGTTGTGGGAAAATCGATGTGGCAATAATGGTTCTAAATTAAAATCCTCAAAATCACGCTGATGGTGCCAAAAATCAATACCCGTGCTTTTAGTGATATCGGTAAAAACAGCATTTGACTGTCCTATCAAAATATTAGATACGGCGCTATTTTCATGTGCATCTCTGTGATTTAAAGTAAGCAGCTGATTTGCTTTGACATGGGATAATACCTGTTCTTTGCCATCAAGCCATAGTATCCTTAATGTATCTACGACGCTATCTTTTGCCAGGCCGAAATGTTCAATAGGGTCCTGTGACGACTGAAAGCCATGGCAGGGATTGTGTTCTATAAACTGCTTTTTGCCGTTACAATTGATACTGATTTTTGCACCCAGCGAAAAAACACCTTCAAGCTTAACACGAATAAAATTATTTTGGGTAATCTGATCAGCATTATTCTTAAACACAGTGGCTGTTTCATTCATGTTATTGTTAACCAGGTCAAGATCTCCATCGTTATCAAGGTCTACGTAAACAGCGCCATTAGAAAAACCTTTTTTTGCTAAACCCCAATGATCACTTTGGCCAGAGAAACTGAGGTCCTTATTATTCTGAAAAACAAAATTTGGCTTATCGACCGGTTCAAGTTTATCAATCTCATCAAGTAACCTCTTTTTCAGGACATTAAGGTCGGTATTTTTAGTACCCACGATTTGTTGAGACCTGTACGACACAAAATCATTGTTGGTAATATCATGGGGAATTCCATTTGTGACGAATAAGTCTTTCCAGCCATCGTTGTCTAAATCGGCAAAAAGGGTGGACCAGCTCCAGTCGGTTTTATAAACACCGGCAAGCCGCCCTATTTCTGAAAAGGAATAATTGCCATTAGCATCAGGGCCATTATTTAACTGCAACATATTACGGGAATATTGAGGCAGATATCCCAACATCAGCGAACCGTTAAACCGGTCGTTATTCATAGCGATGTTCATCAGCTTTTGCCGTTTATTGTCGTCTGGAAGCATATCTGCAGTTATAATATCAGGATAGCCATCATTGTTATAATCACTGATATCGCAACCCATGGAAAAACGTGAAGTATGCCCAATGTATTCTCTTATCCTTTCTGTAAAGGTTCCATCCTGGTTATTTATATACAAAGCATCATCATAAACAAAATCCTTTGCCATATATATATCGGGCCAGCCATCATTATTGATATCACTTACCGCAACACCTAAACTGTAACCTTCTTCCAACAAACCGGCAGTTGCAGATATCTCAGAAAAATGCCCACCATCATTTCGGTAAAGTTTTGCATTGCTTGATGAACTACCATTGCTGACGATTGGATTGGTATAATTTGGGTTTCTTAAATCCTGCGCATGATTGGCTAATAATAAATCAACATCACCGTCAATGTCATAATCAAAAAAAACCGATTGTGTCGTATAGTTTGTATCTGCCAGGCCATAAATGGCAGCCTCATCTTTAAACATGGGAATACCATGCTTTCCTATACCATGGTTTATAAACAATTGCTTTATTCGAAGTTGTGGATTATTATAACCAGCGTATGAGATATACATATCCTTCAAACCATCGCCGTTTACATCGGCCACAGCAATACCTGTAGCCCAGTTTTTAGTGGTAACGCCAGCCTGCTCTGTGACGTCTTCGAAAACAAACCCGCCCTTGTTTAGATATAATTTTCCCGAAACTTTATTTCCCGAAAAATAGAGATCTGTCAGGCCATCATTATTAAAGTCTGCGGCTGCCACTCCGCCGCCATTATAGAAATAGTTATAATCCAGGATATTTAAATCATCAGTTGCATTTAGTTTATTGGCAAAAGTTATGTTAGATTTTGTTGCCGGCACCTCTTCAAACAACAATATGGGTTTAGCATCTTTGCACGATAAAGTGATCGTTACAGAAAAAATAAATAAAAAGCAAATTGCATGTTCAAATTTCATTCTAGCCTGCATTACAATCGGTAGAGAGTATCCATTATAACATTAAAGCAAAATTGCCAGCTCTTATCCTATATTATCACAAAAGCACAGGGTAGAAACCCCGTGCTTTTAAACTGTGTGTGATCATGAGAAAAAAACTTCTTAGTACCCATTAGAACAAAGATTAGGATTCAAATCCCGCTCTCTTTGTGGAATTGGGAAATGATTCCATTTAGGTGCCATAGTTATACCGTAATTATCTAACAGGAATTTTGCTGCTGTTCCGGTACGTGTATAGTGAAACCATAAATTTGATTCAAATAATAATTCAGATCTACGTTCTTTCATTAGATCAGACATAAACACAGCCTGATCGGCAGAAACAGCTTTCGGGGCTAATTTAGCACGTGCTCTTACCGCATTTAATTTTTCGTACGCTCCTGCCGAATTATTTTGATTGAACAAAATTTCAGCATAATTTAAAAGAACTTCAGCGAAGCGCATTTGTGGAAGATTTTGAGGAGAAAGGCTGCCTCCATCGTCACCCATCCAATATTTTCCAGCGAAACCTGAATTGGTTTGAAGACATCCAGCCCAGTCCGCCGCGTATAAAGTATCCACCATTAACTCACCTTTGTATTTTTCGCCATACTTAATGATAAGCTGCTTGCGCCTGTCATCACCGGCTTCAAATGCATTTACCGCTTTTATATTTACCAACAGTTCTCCCCAGCCTCCCCATGAAGCCCATTTCTGGCCAATATTCCTTGGACCAACTAAGCCTGCCATTAGGTGCCCGGTATTAGGAGTTGATCCCCATTGGAAATTATCTCCAGCTTTCTCCCTGTACTGTACTTCAAATATGTTTTCCTTGTTGTACTCTGTTGTATTCTTATTGCGGATAGAAAATGCAGTACGTACACTTGGTGCCAACGAGTATTTAGGTTTAGTGAGTGCAAGAAGATCGGTGGTGGCTTTCGCAGCACTGGGCCAATCTTTTTTATACATCTGTGCATTTGCAAGATAAGCTAAGGCTCCTCCTTTTGTGGCCCTTCCCACATCTCCGATAGCCCATTCTCCAGCTTCCGGCAAACCCGTCGCAGCTTCACTCAAATCTTTGATTACCTGGCTCCACACTTCAGCTTCCGGAGTGCAGGGGATAGAATTTTGTGCAACGTTATAATAACTTAATGGCATTGGAACATCCCCAAAAGCACGGGCAATTGAAAAGTAGGCAAAGCCACGTAGAAATTTGGCCTGCGCTATATAGTTATTTATTTCTTCCGGTGTTAGTATACCAGGGGTTGCAGTGGCTAATTTATCCAACACTAAATTGGCACTCGCAACTATCTTATACAATTCGGTCCAATAATTCAGAAAATCACCATTGCCGGGAGTTATATAGCTGGCTATCGGTTTTGGGCCTTGTGAAACATCTACTACGTCCTGGGAGATAAAGCCGGGAACTTTTAACCAGTGCTCACCAGCTGCATTTCCTCCCTGTAAGCTGGCGTAGATTCCTATAACTGCAGCATCAAAATCCTTTTTTGACTTGAATGCTGAAGCATCATTTATACTGCCGTCCTGTGAAGTAGCATCTAAAAAACTTTTTTTACATGACCATAATATAATAATGGTCATGAAGGTTAAAAAGACTGATCCTAAGATTTTGTTCATAATCAATATTTTTATGCTGGGTAATTAAAACTTTATAGATATTAGAATTGAACATTCAGTCCCACTAAGAATGTTCTGGCTCGGGGAAACCTTCCATAATCTACCCCTGCTGTTTGTACACGCGTACCTATTTGTGCACTTCCAACTTCAGGGTCGTAACCGCTGTAGCTGGTTATCGTGAACAGATTTTGGCCGGTAACATAAATTCTGGCACTTGACATGGCAACTCTTTTAGCAATAGATGCTGGTAAAGTGTATCCTAATTGAAGACTTCTTAATCGAAGAAAGGCTCCATTTTCAATATAATCAGTGGAAAAAAAACGGTTTGAAGTTGGAGCGTCATAAGCGTTTCTTGGTAAAGTATTGCTTGTTCCCTCTCCGTTCCAACTATTTAATAAATCACTTGATCCATTAACTATGCCTGTAGAATTATGGAACCGCATGTGGTATAACACCGCTTTTGTCATATTGGCGATCTGAACATCTCCCTGCCCAATATCACGATCATCCCCACGCCGTTCTTCAGCCCCACCATTTCGGCGGCCAGCACCGCCATCCAGGCGGCGAAGAAATTGATCCTCAGCATGGTGAACACCTGCGGCAGCACCGCGGGGAAGATCACCCAGGTCCAGACTTGGCTCCTCGATGCGCCGAAGCTGCGCG
>JANMMA010000210.1:0-13411 GCA_031372815.1 Sphingobacteriales bacterium | reverse complement strand
TGAAGTGAACCGCCATGGTGTAGGACTGGGGTCTAAGGCACTTACTGTATGGCTGAGTGATGGTAGTTGTTTCCCCGGACAGTTAAATTTCAGGAAAGCGTTTCAGCATACGCTGGACGGGTTGCAATCTATTTATGCTGCATTACCGGCCGATTGGAAGATGTTTGTGGAATACAAAGCCTACGAACCTAATTTTTATTCCATGACAGTGGGGGACTGGGGACAGTCACTGTTGTATGTAAATAAACTCGGCCCGAAGGCATTTACATTAGTAGACCTTGGCCACCATCTGCCGAATGCAAACATTGAACAGATCGTATCACTTTTATTGATGGAAAAAAAATTGGGTGGGTTTCATTTCAACGATAGTAAATATGGGGACGATGACCTCACTGTTGGCAGTATCAAGCCATACCAGCTTTTCCTAATCTTCAATGAATTGGTAGATGGAATGGATGCTCATGGTATGAACCATGCTACTGACCTGGGATGGATGATTGATGCATCACATAACGTGAAAGACCCATTGGAAGACCTGCTTCAATCTGTGGAAGCTATCATGATCGCCTATGCGCAAGCGTTACTTATAGATCGTGAACAGTTAGATGCAGCACGCGAGGAAAATGATGTTGTGGCAGCGCAGGAGATATTGCAGAATGCTTTTCGTACGGATGTCAGGTGTATTGTGGCCGAAGCCAGGCTCCGCGAGAGCGGCTCATTGGCGCCATTGTCAGTGTTTCGGTCGATGAAGGTGCGTGAACAATTGTCGAAAGAGAGGGGCAGTAAAACAGTAGCAACGGGGTTGTGATGTACGGCATAAAAGCCATAGCGGTTTTTGACATTGGCAAGACCAATAAGAAAATTTTTCTTTTTGATGAGCAATACCAGGTTGTTTATGAAGAAAGTATCCGGCTGCAGGAAACAACAGATGAAGATGGATTTCCCTGTGAAGATATCGATGCATTAACTACCTGGGTCAGGGAAAGATTTGCAGTGTTGATAGAGGATCACCGTTTTGACATCAGGGCAGTGAATTTTTCCGGTTATGGAGCAAGTTTAGTGTACCTCGACAAAGAGGGGAAACTTATGAAGCCTTTATACAATTACCTTAAACCATTCCCGGAAAGATTAAGTGAAAAATTCTATCACGATTATGGCGGACAAGACCTTTTATGCCGGCAGACTGCATCACCGGCATTGGGCTGCCTAAACTCTGGTCTTCAATTGTATAGGCTGAAATATGAAAAGCCAGCCTTTTTTCATGACATAAAGTATGCCGTCCACCTTCCGCAATACCTGAGTTATTTGCTGAGCGGATCTGTACATGCAGAACTTACCAGCATAGGTTGCCATACTCATTTATGGGACTTCGAAAAGATACAGTATCATTATTGGGTAGTGAATGAAGGCCTTGCAGAAAAATTTCCGGCTATCCGCAAAGCAGATGAACTAGCGGGTAGTTATAAAGAGAAGATAAAAGTGGGAATGGGACTTCACGACAGTTCATCGGCCCTGATTCCGTATATCAGTTCTTTTTCCGAGCCTTTTGTTTTATTGTCAACAGGAACCTGGTGCATCAGCCTGAATCCGTTTAACCGTGATCCGCTCACCAGGAATGAGCTTCAACATGACTGCCTTTGTTTTCTTTCTTTCCAGGGATTGCAGGTAAAAGCGTCAAGGTTGTTTGCCGGATATGAACACGAACAGGAAGTGAAAAGAATTGCCGAACATTTTAAAATACCTGTGGAATCATTTGCCAACATACAGTACAGTAAAGTACTGAAGACTGGGATTAGAGGAACGGCATCCGTAAGTACAAATTTTGGCGCTCTTGATTTGACATCATTTGAAAGCTACCAGGAAGCGTATCACCAGTTGATGGCAGATATAGTTTATAAACAGAAGAAAAGCATAGACTTTATCCTGGGGAATGCAAAACGCATTTTTGTTGACGGAGGTTTCAGCAAGAACGATTTGTTTATGAATCTTTTGTCAGAAGCGTTTCCAGCCATGGAAGTTTATGCCGCTTCTGTTTCACAGGCATCAGCCATTGGAGCTGCATTGGTCATGCATAGTCACTGGAATGAACAGGCAAAGCCATCGGTTCCAGGTGTTACCAGGATATAATCGGCATTCAAAATTTGGGTGAGCACTTCCTCGGTATGCTGGCAGTAATGGCTTAAGAATGGCTTGCCTCTAATGCTTTAGAAACTATTTCCAAATCAATGATTCCCCTGAAACCACTAAAACCAACGGAAAGTTTAGTACCGTCCGATAACGTTAAGGGCTGTCCACCAACCCATCCGATATAATCGGGTCTTTCGATGCCAAAACTTTTTTCATCGATCTCCTTATTGAAAGCAAGTTTTTCAAACTCCCCGGTTTTGTAACCGGTTATATGCACCTGGCTGGCTTTTGTCCAGGCCACTCGAAAAGATTCCCTGGCACGGATCACATTGGTTCCATACATTTTACCGTAGATCATTCCATCGCTATCGATCAGGCAAATGGCACAATTGCCATTAGCAATCCTTTTGTCTTCATCAGAATCCATATAGTAGGGAATTAGTTTTTCCGCTTCATCTATTATTCTGTTGATCAGTTTAGTTAATTCCGCAGTTGCCATAAAATTGATTTAATCGTTTTTGTTCAGTTTAGCAAAGTTGAACATTTAGTCACTTTGTCAGCATATCCTTTCAAAGTATTTACATACTACTAATACCATTTCCACAGCACAATGTCCCATTTTTTACCGCCATAATCCAATGTATTGATGACCTCGAAACCGGTTTTCAGATGGGCTTTTAGTGACCTCACGTTTTCTTGTGCAATATCTGTTATACAATATTGAAAGTTGGACACCAGGCAATTTTTATAGTAGTCATACATTTGGTTTACCAATCCTTTGCCACGGAAAGATTTCGCCACACATAATTGTCCAACAACAACATAATCAACATTTTTTAATTGGCTTCCGTTAAAATTGGTTTCATCTATGACGTCAAATAAACCGGCCAACAGATTATGTTCATGTCTTATTGACTTATCGGCCACCAAAGCATATCCAACGACAAGTTCATCTTCCTTTGCAATAATTGAAGGTCCCGCATGATGCATTTTTTCAAGAAAGGCTAAAGAATATTCTGCCGTAACAAATCCTTCAATGGATGACTCCTCCGGTGAAAGGTTAGTACGGAGGTTTTGTTGTTGCAGCAATTGAATGCCACTCAGTTCACTATAATCAGTTACCCTTTTTATGTTGATCATCTACCTTGCTTAGTCTTTCGTTTTTTCGCCCACAAACCATTGTTCCTTGTTTCTGAACAGTACGTTAAAGGTAGTGAGTGATCCGTAACAACGGGTAATGTATTGCTGCAGGTTTACTTTTTCTTCATCACTAAGCGTTTTGCTACTGTTTATGTTTTGTTCGAGTACGCGCATACGGTCGCGTAGCATGACAATCTTATGAAAAAAGTCTTCAATGGGAATCTCTTTTGGCTTTAATGTTTTATCTGCAGGCTGTAACAGCATCATGCCGTGCTGCCAGCGATCGCCCAAAGGTACTACTTCGCTAATTCCTCCCCAGAGGCGTAAAATTTTCAGAAGGCTTTTTTCAGCATCAAATTCTGTCTCTATTTCTGCTGTAACATTTTCAGGCATGATCTCTTCAAGCTTTTCATCTGTTTTGTCAATTTCCTTAATGCCCGTATGAATAAAGGAAATGATGTATGTCGCATATTTTACTGCAACAATGACTCCGGGTCCCTGAAGCGTGTGCTGTAACCTTGTACCGATACCGAGTTTTGTCTGGTCTATAGTACTCATGAGGCGATGAATTTGGTTTCGATTAGCCTGTAAATGTAAGCCCAAAGGGTAATTATTTGAAACCTCCTTTAAGGTTTATGACTAGACGGAATTGTACATTTGGTCAAATTCTGCTGAAAATGATGCAAGTGTCCAAATTAGTGTTGAGCCTGACCTTTATGGTTGGGTGCCTGACAGCTAAAAGCCAGACTGCATTTCCAAAAGAGATCCCGTTCAAAAGCGGGGGATCAGCCACCATTTACCAGCCTCAACCGGAAAAACTTGATGGCAATATAGTTACCGCACGTTCGGCAGTTTCTGTTAAAAGGATGGCATATAGCGAGGTTGTTTTCGGTGCTATTTTCTATACAGGGTATTTATCAACTGATAAAGGTAACCGGACTGCCATTCTCGACTCAATAGTCATCACTAACGCAAAATTCAACGGCGTTGATGACCAAAAAAGAATTGACAGCCTGGCAACATTTATTGAAATGGAAATACCAAAATGGAAATTGGAAATTTCCCTTGATGCACTTGTGGCCACCATTCAAAGAGATTTTCCGAATGCTGAGATATATAATAATGATCCACCGAAGATCATTTATAGCACTAAGCCCACTTCATTGGTAATCATTGACGGCGAGCCTAAAATACAACTAGACAAAGACCTGGATGCCGATCGCGTTGTAAATACACCCTCATTGATTTTCAAGGAAGGAGCACAATGGAATATGTATGTTGGGGGTATCTGGTATAAGTCTAACTCTGTGACCAGTGGCTGGACTGCGGAAACATCGATGTCAGCAAAAGTTAAGTCGATCAACGACCAAATCAAAAAGCAGGAAAAGGAAAATAATGGCGACAATGAGAATTCGGAAAAACCAGAGGTTACCGATATTGTGGTGAGCAATGTGCCTACAGAAGTAATACAGTCAAAAGGCGAGCCAGTGTACAAACCAATCGAAGGGACGAGGCTGTATTATGTATCGAATTCGCCCAATAATATTTTCAAGGATAATAGCACACAGAATATTTTTATTCTTATTTCGGGAAGATGGTATACGTCAAAGTCATTTAGTGGTCCGTGGACATTCAACGAGCCGGATAAACTGCCTGTAGATTTTTCCAGGATTCCCGAAGGGTCTGAAAAAGATAATGTACTTGCCAGTGTAGCCGGAACAGATGCTGCCAATGAAGCCATGATAGATGCTGAAATTCCGCAAACAGCGAAGGTAGACAGGAAAAAAGCCACCATTAAAGTAGAATACGACGGACTACCGCTGTTTAATACAATTGAAGGTAGTTCACTTCAACTTGCGGATAACACTAACGTTACCGTATTCAAAGAAGCGGCCGGAAAATATTTTGCCTTGGATAATGGTGTATGGTTTACAAGTTCCTCTGCAAATGGTCCATGGGCCGTGGCAACAGAAAGGCCAAAAGATGTGGAAAATATTTCCATGAAGTCAAAGGCCTATAATGCAAAGTTTGTGCATATATACCAGGTGTCACCTGATTTTACTATCCAGGGTTACACTGCGGGTTATCTGGGAAGTTATATTCAGGGTGATCCTGTATTGGTTTTCGGAACGGGATTCTATTATGACCATTGGTACGGAGAAATGTATTATCCGGCGCCTTACACCTGGGGTTACGGATTCGTCTACAATCCATGGTATGGATGGAGCATGGGGGTGGGTTATAATGTAGGGTATATGCATTTCAGTTTTGTATTTGGTGGAGGTTATTATGGTCATGGTGGCTGGTATGGCCCACCTATGTATCGTCCGCCTTACTACCGTCCTCCTTACGATGGTGGTGGCTTTTACGGACGTGGTGATCAGGTCAACCACCATGGAAATAATAATATCAATATTAATACTGGAAATAACATCAACATCAACAACAACAATTTATACAAGAATAAGGCTGGTGTTGCTAGCAGTGATATGAACCGTTCCAATACTTCCAGTAAAGTCAGCGACAACAACGGAACGATACTTGAAAATACTGGTGGTGCTACAAGCAGGCCTGCAGCCAGGCCCAGCACCGGTTCAAACAATGTGTACGCCGACAGAGATGGAAATGTGTTTCAGAAAGACGACCAGGGTAATATCAACCAACGTGATAACAAATCAAGAGACTGGAAGCCTACCGGGCAAATATCGAATAATATGCAAAACCAGGACAGGGCCCCGCAGGGTAGTATCAACCGTGACATACAGAGCAGGGAAAGGAGCACGCAACGAACCAGTAATTATAATTACCAAAGCAGGCCATCTGGTGCAAGGCCTATAGGAGGAGGAAGAAGAAGATAGTTTGAAATAATTGATCAATACCGGAATTGCAAGATAAAATCCAACAGTTCCGGTTTTTTTCTTGCGTTATATTCATCTATAAAATATATCTATAGCAGTAGAAATTTATAGCTTTGTGACATTGGAATCCCAGTATTCATATACCTTAATTAATGAGCAGGCCGTAGGTATAAACATACTGGTACCTGACCCTGAAGAGGTAAGGCTTCGCTACCTTGCCGACCATGAGAAAGGCATACAAACTGAATTCCCATACTGGTCAAGGGTTTGGCCATCATCCCTTGCTATGGCTATATTCCTGGAGCAGCATCCGGAATACATTGGAGAACAGGTCTTAGAACTCGGCGCAGGCATGGGATTACCTTCGTTTATGGCTGCCCGTTATGCTTCAAGTGTCAGGGTTTCAGATTACCTTGATGAAACAGTGCGCCTGCTTCAAAAAAACATCTCCCGATTAGAACTCACCAATATAGTGGCAGAAAAACTTGATTGGAACAGCCTGCCTGAAGATATTTTTATGGATACACTGTTATTGAGCGATATTAATTACGATCCTTCAGATTTTAAGTCCCTGCAGGATATCATCAGGAAATTTGTGAATGCAGGTGTGACAATCATTCTAAGCACGCCGGAAAGAATTGCTGGCAAATCTTTTATAAATTTTCTTGTTCCGTATATTATACATCGGGAAACGATTGTGGTTGCCGGGACAAGCGTACTTATTGTCATTGTGCGGAAATAAATGTTACCATAAGTGTCCATAAGCATCAAATGCAAATAATGGTATTCCTATATCTATTGCTCGGTTTACGTGTTAGCTTACCATTTGGTATTGAGCAGGAGCCGGGGAAATTATTTATTACATAGAATGAACTGCTTACCTTCATTTGCACCGGTGACTTAAAATATAACCTCTATGAGTATCAGCGCAAGCAAAAAAGCCATTCAGCAGTCCGTTGAAGTGTATGAAAAATTGTTGTCGGGCTGCCCTGAAGAGCTTTTCACCAGGACCCCTGCCGAAGGCGTCTGGTCATATTCAGAAGTGTTTGCGCACATATTTAGATCAAATATTGGCTGCTGCAAAGCTATCGAAGGGTGTGCTGCAGGTACAGGCATTGAAGACACCAAACCCTTGTCGGTTTCCATTAAACTGATTTTATTCTTTAAAAGACTCCCTCCCGGAAAATATAAAGTGCCCCAGGTTATTGCTAAGGATGTACAAAAAATCAGTCGTAAAGAAGCAGAAGAATTGATTGCCCGTTTTAAGGCTAAGATGGAAACAGTATATCCGTTAGTTAGCGAGGCATCGCCCACTCAAAAAGTTAAGCATCCCAGGCTTGGGTTGTTCAATGCAAAGGATTGGTATGCTTTTATACACATCCATACATTACGCCACCAGCGGCAACTAGGTCGTATCGGGAAATTGCACTCAACAATGGCAAGCTAATGTGTTATTTGGATCCGACGCGGGAACTGCAAACCGATCGCGAAAATTAATAAATCGCAACAACGGCAGCATGATCGCCAAATAATCAACTCTTTTTTTGTACACTCAATTCTTTTAATGCAGTCACCAACACATCCAGCTCAGCGGTGGACGTATAAACATTTGGTGTGATCCGGCATCCGTGGATATTCGCATAGTCTATAGCTACGGTATAAATCTTGTATTTTTTCAGAAGGGTTTCGGCCAACATCGCCGGAGTCATATTTCCTAAGCCAACATTGGCTATGCCACAGGCTCTTTCGGGATCTGCCGGTGTGTTCAACATGACATTGGGAATGTTTCGAACTTTACTTGTCCAGTATTGCTGCAGGTATCTAAGCCTGTTTTCTTTTCTTTCCGGACCAATTCTATGGTAGTAGTCAATCGCATCTGCAACGGTGATGTCAGTATGCACCGGAATTGTTCCCGTATGGTTTAACCTCGAAATATCATCGTCTTTTCGATCACCCTCTGCAAACAATGGCCATATCTTGCCGATCTTATCTTTTTTCACATAGAGCAAACCAACCCCGAGTGGTACGCTAAGCCATTTATGCAAGCTTGCGCCGTAATAGTCGCAATGAAGATCGGGAATGGCATATTGAAAATGTGCAATAGCATGAGCGCCATCCACCATTACTTCTACGCCTTTCTGGTGTGCCATGTCACAAATTTTTCTCACCGGAAGGATATGGCCTGATATGTTGATCATGTGGCAAACCATAAGCAATTTGGTTTTCGGCGTAATGGCACGCGCATACAGTTCAACGATCTCATCGTCCGAAACCGGATGATTGGGAACAGATACAATCTTATTTACCACACCCTGCCGCTTAGCAACCTGCTTAAACATTTCCAGCATGGCTCCATAGTCCTGCTCGGCCATCACTGCCTCATCACCTGACTGCCATGGGTAACCGCTGATGATCATATCCAGTGATTCCGTGGTATTCCTGGTCATGATCAATTCATCAGGATCGCATCCCATTAAAGCGGCCAGCTTGCCCACCATTCTTTTCTTATTATCGTACTGAACCGTACGCATATAATATGCACCCTGCTCGTTCACTTCTTTTATGTGGGCCATGTATTTTTGAAGGGTTGGCTGGGGCAGGATGCTGTAGTAGCCGTTTTCAAGATTGATGAAATCGGGTTTTAGGATATAATCCTTTCGAATTTCCGCCCAGAACAATTCATCTTCAACATCATTTTTTACCAGTTCTTCAGTCATCCATTTTTCCATTGATTGTGCGTTTAGAGGTAATCCAAATGAGGCTGCTGTAAGACCTTTGAGAAAAGTGCGTTTGTCCATCCGTCCAAATGTCTTAATTTTAAACAATATATTTCTCTCAGTGAAAACAAATACATATGAAAAAGAAAGGTCGTAAGTCAGAAATACCCAATTTCAATCCAGGCACTACGGTTAAGGGCAAAACGCAACAACCAAAGGTTGGATTGAATACAAAGGGAAAAATTGATATCAAAGCAAAGAACCGGAAGTCGCAGTAAAAGCCCAATGCCCGCGAGGGTTGGGTTTTAGATGCCCATTAAACATTTCCTTTGTAGGTCATCAAAACGGCAGGCACAGGGAATTTAAAAGGGACTTCACAAGTTTTTCAATGCCTCACGTTTACTCAGTGGGGCAATCTTGTTTTTACGGACAAAGGATTTTACCCATTCCGGGTCAGTCTTCGCATATTCACGGAGTACCCATCCAATTGCCTTTTGAATAAAGAATTCCCGTGAGGCCGACAATTGAAGGATATAGGCAGACATCAATTTTTTATCCAGTTTCTGCTTATAAGATTTCATGAAAAGCAGGCTGCTTCTGTTCAGCCAGATATTATCTGATGTATTCCACCTGCTGGTAATTACATTAATCTCTTCCGGGTATTTCTGGAAATAAGGCCCCGTTCCTTCACTGCTCAAGGAGTCGACGGTATCCCACCAGCTTTTATGGATGATGCAATATTCGATCAGTTTGATGATGTTTTTCGACCAGACCTTTTTATGAAAACCCAGCAATTCCTGCGCGAAATACTGATATTCACGTTCGGGTCTTTGCCATAGTTCTTTAACTACCCGGAACAAGTCTTTTTCACTGAGTAGCGGATGAGTTTTCATATATGCTCTGCCGATAGCCCTTCTTTCAGGTGTCTTAATGCCTAAGAAAGGAAACTGGTTGCGCATATAAGCGGCCATCGGAGTGGCTTTAACCGGATCAGCTATGTCCTCAAAAGCGTTCACTATGGGAATAGTATAGGGATGTGTTGGTGCATCGGCCATCGAACCATAAAAATAAATGTATTCCACCGAAAGAAGAACGCTGTTTAATCATCAAATTAACGCCAGTCACGCCAAAATCACCAGTCATGAAGCCTTCCAATCTTTCCAGGATATACTGCCTACTTGTCTTCAGTTCTACCTTATTCACTGCGTCCGCACAGAACCCATCAACCAGCCTCGATGAGAAGATCAGGATCATTAATAATCCGGGCGGCAGAAGCATAGGCTATTCCACCACATCCGGAGTTAAAATTCATACGGTTGATGGCAAGGCATTCAAAGACCTCAATAAAAATGGTAAACTGGACAAGTATGAAGACTGGCGCCTGCCGGTCGACTTAAGAGCAAAAGACCTGGCTTCACAAATGAGCGTAGAGCAGATCGCAGGATTGATGCTGTATAGCGGCCATCAGTCGGTCCCGGCTCGTCCAAGGGGATTCGGTGCAGGAACTTACGGTGGGAAGCCTTTTCCCGAGAGTGGTGCGAAAGTCTCTGATCTTTCCGATCAGCAGATCAAATTTCTGACGAATGATAACCTTCGCCACGTGTTGGTAACAACCGTTGAATCACCTGAAATAGCGGCAAAATGGAACAATAATGTACAAGCACTAACCGAGGGTATTGGACTGGGGATACCTGCGAACAACAGTACCGATCCCAGGCACAGCGCAACTGCCAATGCGGAATACAACCTCGGTTCAGGAGGAAAAATATCCATGTGGCCCGAGGCTCTCGGAATGGCAGCCACCTTTGACCCTGAAATAGTGAGGAAATTTGGTTCGATAGCTTCAAAAGAATACAGGGCACTGGGGATTTCCACCGCACTGTCTCCACAGATCGACCTTGGAACAGAGCCCCGATGGAACAGGATCAACGGGACCTTTGGAGAAGACCCAAGGTTATCTGCCGACATGGCAAGGGCTTATGTAGATGGTTTTCAGACTTCTGCCGGCAAAGATGAGATTGCTAACGGTTGGGGATACACGAGTGTAAATGCGATGGTAAAACACTGGCCAAGTGGGGGACCTGAAGAAGGTGGACGTGATGCGCATTTTGCCTATGGCAAGTTTGCTGTTTATCCCGGAAAAAATTTCCAGGAACAAATGACACCGTTTATTGATGGTGCTTTCAAGCTTTCCGGAAAAACAAAAATGGCTTCTGCTGTTATGCCCTACTATACCATCTCTTACGACCAGGATAAAAAGAATGGAGAGAATGTTGGTAACGCCTATAGCAAGTATATTATCACTGACCTGTTACGGGAGAAATATAAGTATGATGGAGTAGTATGTACCGACTGGCTGGTAACTGCCGACGAAGGCCCGGCGCCAGACGTATTCATGGGGAAGTCCTGGGGAATGGAAACAAAATCAATTGCTGAAAGACATTATAAAGTGATCATGGCAGGTGTTGATCAGTTTGGTGGAAACAACGATGCGAAACCAGTTATAGAAGCCTATAATATGGGGGTAAAGGAATTCGGTGAAGCATTTATGCGGAAAAGATTTGAACAGTCTGCCGTGAGGTTGCTGAGAAATATTTTCAATACAGGACTATTTGAAAATCCTTACCTCGATCCTGCTTTGACTAAAACTATAGTCGGCAATTCGGAATACATGAAAGCCGGATATGAGGCACAACTTAAATCTGTGGTGCTGCTGAAGAACAAAGGAAATGTGCTGCCAATGAAAAGAGGCAAAACCGTTTATGTTCCTAAAAAAGTATATCCGGCAGGTAGGGATTTTTTTGGAACCGTAACGCCTGAAAAAATTGACTATCCGGTAAATATTGATATCCTTAAAAAGTATTTCACGGTAACAGAAGATCCTGCAATGGCCGACTTCGCCATTGTTTTTGCCAACAGCCCGAATAGTGGTTCTGGTTACAATAAAGCAGATAAAGAAAAAGGCGGGACAGGGTATGTTCCCATTAGTTTACAGTATGGTCCATACACTGCTGAGTTTGCACGGGAAAAAAGCATGGCGGCCGGAGACCCGGTTGAACCGGGTATAGACAATCGTTCATATAAAGGCAAAACCATTACGGCGGCTAATGTGGCCGACCTTACATCAATTCTTGATACAAAAGCTGCCATGAAAGGAAAGCCGGTAATCATTTCTCTTGCATTGGCTTCGCCTATGGTGATGGCTGAGTTTGAAAAAGACGCAGATGCAATTGTTGCAGGATTCGGGATACAGGCGCAGGCGATATTGGTTATTATTTCGGGTGCTGCAGAACCATCCGGACTACTTCCTTTGCAAATGCCAGCAGATATGAAGACGGTTGAAATGCAGAAAGAAGACGTGCCTCATGATATGCAGCCATATAAAGATGCAGAAGGGCACCTGTATGATTTCGGCTATGGCATGAACTGGAAAGGCGTTATTAAAGATTCAAGAACGGTTAAGTATATGAAGAAGAAATAGCACTATTGCGATATCGTTATTGGTACGGCGTGTTAAAACCATTGAAAGACCTCAGTTAACCAGGTATAAATTGATTTTTTTAAGCTGATCGTTACGCTTATCTGGATTCAAAAATTTTGCATTGATCTTGCTAATGGGAAAATTAGCGAAAGACTGAAGCGGCAGTCGATGCAGGCTATCCTGCTCACTGTGAAGTATTAACAGGTAAGGTTTTTTAAGGGTTCCCGTGTCATTGATTGACGGAATTGTGATTAACCTGACGTCCAGGTAAAACTCTAAAGGGTAGTTGTATTTTTCCTGTAATTGAACCACCGGATAATCCTGGTATTGTTGGTTGATAAACTTTGCCGCGGTTGTTCCTCCCTGATATGTCAGTAATCTCGGGTAGAAAAAACCATTCATATAAAAATTGACGAACACAATGGCCAGCACCGATCTTCCAATGATGATATATTTCTGTGGTGCATCGAATAATTTTTTCAGAAAGATGATCAGCAGTAATATCATTGACATAAGCAAAAACACTGCTATGTTCTCAACACCTGGTCTGAAAAACAGATGCAGTCCACCCACCCCCATGATCAACAGTATCAAAATAATATGTTGAATAATGCCGAACAGTTTAGTATTTTTTAGTTGACTGATATAATTCGCTGTTATGATAGCAAAAAAAGGAAATACAATATTGAGGTAATGGGGAAGTTGAAATTTTGATAGCGAGAACATCAGGAAAGTTACCAGTGATGCGATGATCGTGTACCATTCAACAGCAGGTTTCTTTTGAATACCATTTTTAATGCGGGTATATATAGCTGTGTAAAGTATCAGTGACCATGGAAGAAAGGCCCAAAGTAAAGTGTGAAAAAAGAATGAGGGATCACCTTTTCCTTTGATCGGCCCGGTAATGAAAAATCTTCCAAACTGGCTGTCCCAGAAGAAAAACTTCAGGCCCGATACACCTTTCTGGCCAAACACAGTTTTTTCTGGATGAAGGTCGAACTGGTAATACAGCGCATAAAGTTCCGGCGTGATAAACAACAGGATGAATATGCCCGCAATAAGCCATCGGACATGAAAAATATTTTTCC
>JANMMA010000201.1:0-5296 GCA_031372815.1 Sphingobacteriales bacterium | reverse complement strand
CCAGGCAAAACAAAGACAAATTAGCAGACTAAATTTAAACTTCATATATAATTATTAAATAATATTAGATGGGTATAGATGCTTGATTGTAACCAATTTATGTTCAATTATAGTGATTTAAATTATTTCACACTCACACTTCAATAAAAAAATTGAAAAGGGGCATGGTATAACAGTAAGGACTAAGTACTTTTTCGGAGATTTATGTGTATGGTATTAGTTGTAAGTGAATCTTATGGCTCATATTCAATTTTTTTATCACGCAAATAGCCTTTGATGAAAAACATCATGTTTTTCTGATAAATGTACAAGACGTGAACGGTGAGTAAGATCCGTGTCCGTCGGTGCCCCTTATTTTTGCTACGAGTTGAGTTGATTCGAACAATTCTACAATGCTCAAAATCCTGAACTCAAATGATTTCAGGGTTTTAAGTCATTTTGATATGACTTTCCAGCGAACAGAGCGAGTAAGAGACTTTGTCCCTAATTTATTCATATGGACATCGGTAAGTTTAGGAAATACCGCCTCCCTCCCTACAATGCAGTAGGGTGTGAGTAAAAGAATTTATTTATTCATCTCCTTTGCCATCTCTCTTTTTTTTTCTTCCCTTTATAATTAGGCCCCTCCTGCCTAAGATCTTGCTCCACTTGATATTCCAGGTTTTGAATAAAGTGATCAAGAAGATGAATTATCTCATTCGTCTGCTTCCTATCGGGATCTGTTCCATCAACCAGCGCGTTTGCTCTCCCTTTTATTTTTTGGGCATTAGTATTTGCTTCCGGCACATTTTTTTGATCTCAAGAGAGTCCGGTAAGTTGCCAAGTTGTTATAATATAATCGTGAAGATTTTTAAAGATTTTTAAGGATTTTTGAATCCTTTGTCTGGAAATCTTAAAGACAATTGAAGACTTATGAAGACAAATGAGGAGAAATGAGGAGAATTGAATCTTTTCGAGGATAAAGCAGTCCGATACTGCATAAAGGAGGAATAAATCCTCATTTGGATTCATCAATTACTCATTGCAGGATGTGTTTTTGTACGCACAAAAACAGGCCTGCCCACCGATATACCACTGGGAAATAGGCGCAACTTAGAATTTATAAATGCTGGGTTATCCGCCCATTTAGCAAAAATTGTATTTATCGTTCATAACTTTACCTTCAGTAGCAGTTACTATCTGACCTAAATAATAATATTCAAGTGTCAACTTTTTCTTCACGCTTAGAGGCCGTTTTGGAGCATCTTGGGATATCAGCCTACAAGATGGCTAAAGACCTGGGGGTAACCGCAGCGGGTATTGGTAATTTCAGGGCGGGTAAAACCAATCCGTCTTTTGATTTTGTGGAGAAACTTCTGAAGTACTACCCTATGATTAACGCCAATTGGCTACTTGTAAACAAGGGGGACATGTTTACTGACCCAAAGATCAAAACGAGTGATAAACCACAACGGTCTGAGCTGTTAGCTTCCCAAAAAGAAATCATTGCACTTCAGGCTGAGAATATCAGAATGAAGGATCAAAAAATTAAGGAACTGCTGAACGAACTAAAGGAATATCAAAAGGCAGGGGAGTACATTAAAGCTGCAGCCAAGAAACGGTCAGGCGTAAAAAAAAGGAGTGGAAAGTAATTTGTTGTTAATATTGTTGTTAACGGCCAAAAAAGCAAAGGGCTACAACCTGTGTAACCCCTTGATTATCAAAGTGGACCCTGAAGGACTTGAACCTTCGACCCTCTGATTATGAGTCAGATGCTCTAACCAGCTGAGCTAAGGGTCCCTGCCCTGGTTTTACCCTGAGCGGGGAGCAAAAATAGAAAAAAATTGCTCAATCAAAGGTCTAAATAAATCCGGCATTTCGGTTTCTACTAAATTTAAGGATGAAAAAGTGCCTGCTATCGTTCATCTCCTTATTCATTACCCTTTCTCTGTTCAGCCAAAAAGCTGAAAAACTGTCGGATGATCAGTTATTGGACCTGGTTCAAAAACAAACCTTTACATACTTCTGGGATTTTGCACATCCTGTAAGCGGACTGGCACGGGAGCGCAGCAATAAAACTTTTGGATATGGTGATGAAGTGACCACCACAGGCGGAAGTGGTTTTGGAATAATGTCGATCGTAGTCGCCACAGAACGAAAATGGGTGAACCGTGTTGACGCTGTAGACCGCATGCTTAAAATCGTGAATTTCCTGGCAAAGGCAGATGCATATCACGGAATCTTCCCTCACTGGTTAAATGGAAGCACTGGCAAAACCATTCCCTTCAGCAGAAAAGATGACGGCGGAGACCTGGTGGAATCATCCTATTTATTCATGGGACTACTTACTGCCAGGCAGTATTTTAACCTCGATTTCCCCAAAGAAAGAGAGCTCCGAAATCGTATTAACTGGCTATGGGAGGAAGCAGAGTGGGACTGGCATACAAGGGGTGGGTTGGATCTGCTCTACTGGCACTGGAGTCCGAATAACGGCTGGGCCATGAATTTTGAGATCAGGGGATGGAATGAATGCCTGATCACTTATGTTTTATCTGCCTCTGCGCCACGATATCCCATTCCAGCTTCAGTGTATCAGAAATGCTGGGCAGAGAGCAATCATTTTAAGAATAACAGGGCGTATTATGGCATCAAACTGCCGCTGGGCTTCGATTACGGTGGACCACTATTCTTTTCCCAGTATACCTTTATGGGGCTTGATCCACGTGGATTAAAAGATCGATATGCTGATTACTGGGAGCAAAATAAAAACCATACCCTTATCAACAGGGAGCACTGCGTCAGAAATCCAAAAGGATTTAAGGGTTATGGTCCGGATTGTTGGGGGCTGACTGCAAGCGATAACCAAGAAGGGTACAACGCTCATTCACCTGATAATGACCTTGGCGTAATATCGCCGACAGCTGCGCTATCTGCCTTCCCTTATACGCCGGAATATTCAATGCAGGCATTGAAGCATTTTTACTACGACCTCGGTGGCAAAATATGGGGACCTTATGGGTTCAAAGATGCGTTTAATGAAAGCAAAAACTGGTATGCAGAATCTTACCTGGCGATCGACCAGGGGCCCATCATTGTTATGATCGAAAACTATCGCTCCGGACTTTGCTGGAAGCTATTCATGAGCTGTCCGGAAATCCAGGCTGGGCTTAAAAAGTTGGGCTTCGTAATGGCAACTGAGCCTGCTGTTGTTAAACAACCGGTAGGCAGTCTACATTAAGCAAAGGTGGTTTCATCACTTAACAGGTAATAAACTTCAATGTATGATTTCCGGCATTTTGTCCTTCTCCAATTGTTAAAAAACAACGCATTTTTTTCACAATTATAGGAGGTCGATCGTGCGTATTTAATGTAATTTTGAACCATGTCAAGGTATATTTTTTATGCACTTGTTGTATTTCTCTTATACAAACTAATCTTCAGTTTCATCATCCCGATTTTCGTGGCGTCAAAGAAAATGAGGGATCAGTTTCAGCATGCTAAACAGCAAATGGAAGACCAGCAAAACCTCCACCAAAAAAAGCAGGGCAGCAGTCGTGACGTGCCAAAGCAAACTGGCAAAGTGGGCGAGTACATCGAGTTTGAAGAAATCCGGAAATAATTTTATAAGGATGCACTGATACTGTCGGGCGGCGTGGGACCCTCCGAAGTTTTGTCTTTAGGCTTATGTAATATTCCGGCTACTTTATTGATGCCTGTTCCGATCTTTTCAGTGAGGCCATCTACCAGTTTATGTACGCCCGTTTGTAATTTGTCATTTTGCAGTAACCTCATGATCATATTAGCCCAGAAATTTACCGGTGAGTTGGTGAATGCGCTACCAATGGTTGATCCCACAATGGACGTGAGGGCCATAGTGCCGGCTATTTTCCGAAGTCCCATGACATTATCATCCAGATTTTTTTCAATTTCTTTTTGACGGAATTTCAACCTCAGGATTTCTTTTTCCAGTGAAGCGACACTGTTGATTTTTGTAGCAGACATGTATAGTAGGTTTAAATGAATATTGTTTAGATCGAATCTTCCGGTTCGTGCATAGACTCGCGTATGATTATCCTTGTGAGCGGGCTTTGGAACAAACTTTTTCGAAACAATATGGAAACGACCATTATTAGGGCAAACAAAGCCCCGGCTCCGGCAAAACCAATAACCGTACTACCCGTTTTATCCGACAGCCACCAGGCGAAAGCAAAGCCCAGGAATAACATGGTAAACATACCGAGTATTCCCACCAGGATGACAACGATCAACAGACTCATGGTGCGGCTAATTGCCCGTATTCCCTGCAGCTTGAAAAGGCTTATCCGAACATCGATATATTCACTTAGTAAGGCTTTGTTTTCCTGGTAAAAACCAGTGAAATTCTTTTCCATATTCAAAATGACTTTATATTGTTCTAAAGGTAATGGCTAATAGCCCATTTATTCAATGAAGTTCATCATCTGTAGAATTTCCTTCAACCAGGAAAAATATTTTGTTTTCAACCCTTTTTCCTCCTACATTTGCAGCAGGAAATAGAACGATGGAAGGGAACGAGTTCGTTCCCTTCTCTTTTTAACGGACATGAACACGGATCAGCAAATTGCAAGACTTGAAAACCTCGTTAATGAGGTAATTGGACAGGAGGAGGCGTTATTCCTGGTGGAAATCAGGATTAAGCCAACCAACAATATCAAAATATACCTGGATGGTGAATCCGGCGTGAGTATTGAGAAATGTGTTTTTGTTAACCGTAAGCTCTACAAGATCCTTGAAGAAAACGAAATGTATCCAAACGGGGACTTTTCACTTGAAGTATCCTCGCCCGGACTCGAAGAACCCCTTAAATTGCACCGTCAGTATCTTAAGAATGTTAACCGCGCCGTTGAAGTAACCCTGAAAGATGGGACCAAAACAGAAGGTATCATGAAACAGGTGTCAGAAAATGAAATCATTGTTGAAGAGATCAGGGGTAAGAATAAAAAGAAAGAAACGGTTGAACATACTATCCCATTTGATAACATTAAAACAACCAAGGTTCAGGTAGTTTTTTAAAATCCCTTCACGGAGGGTAAAACGCATATGTTATGGCGAGTATTAACTTAATAGAATCCTTTCAGGAATTCAAAGACGCGGAAAACATTGACCGCCCTACATTGATGAAAGTTTTGGAGGATGTTTTCAAAACATTGCTCCGGAAAAAGTATGGTTCTGATGAAAACTTTGACGTGATCGTGAACACCGAAAAAGGTGACCTTGAGATCGTCAGGCGTAGGACCATTGTGGAAGACGGTGCGGTGGAAAACCCGCTGGCCGAGAT
>JANMMA010000189.1:0-41835 GCA_031372815.1 Sphingobacteriales bacterium | reverse complement strand
GTTGTGGCGTGGGTTATGACACAACTAACCTTGCTGTATATCCTGCTGCCAATCTCAATATCGTTCAGGGTCCGCTCAATATTTGTGAGGGAAGAGAGATCCAACTCAGTGCGTCTGGTGGAACAAGATATAAATGGGAACCAGGCCTCACAGTAAGTAACGATACCCTTCCCAATCCCATAGCAAGACCAAAAGAATCGACAGTCTATAAATTGGTGATGTTCAACAGCTATAATTGTTTTGACACTGGACGTGTGTATGTTAATGTATATAAACTGCCTCTCGCCGATGCCGGACCCGATATAAAAATGCTTAAAGGAAGACCTGCTCAACTTCAATCATCTGTGGGTGGTACCAATGTCAGCTTTCGTTGGACACCTCTTTCAGACATTCAAAATCCTACAGCGGTAAGGCCCACCGTAAATCCACCATCCGATATCCGATACAGGCTTGAAGTTAACTCCAATGTGGGCTGCGGTTCCAGTAGTGACGAAATGCTCGTAAAGGTCTTCGAAAAGATAGCCGTTCCAAATACTTTTACCCCCAATGGTGACGGTTACAATGATGTCTGGGAAATAGACCTGCTACCCATCTTCAACAATTGCGACCTTCAGGTATTCAATACCGCAGGGCAATTAGTTTACCGCTCCATAGGGTATTCCACACCTTGGGATGGAAAGCGAAATAACTCCCCGCTGCCAGCGGGAACATACTATTATGTCATAGACCTGAAAGTGCAGAATGCGGACAGGCTTTCCGGCTACATCACGATAATCCGGTAAGAACAACGGGGCATTTTTACAGCCTGATTTTGCTATCTTCGCAAAAATGCTGCTTATATGAATCTTCATGAATATCAGGCTAAGGAATTGCTGAAAAAATATAATGTAATGGTACAGGAAGGATTTGCCTGCAGTAGTGTTCATGAAGCGGAAGAGGCTTATCGCCAGATCAAGACACAGTATGGCAGCAATTTCGCCGTCATAAAGGCACAGATTCATGCCGGCGGACGGGGAAAAGGCACCATCAAAGAAACCGGTATCAACGGTGTGAAAGTGGCAAAAAATGCCGATGACGCTATCGATATCGCCAAGAAAATCCTCGGTGGAACGCTGGTGACACTCCAGACCGGACCTGCCGGTAAAGTGGTCAATAAGATTCTTGTTACCCAGGATATGTATTATGACGGACCTACAGAAAGAAAAGAATTCTACCTCTCTATACTACTCGACCGCACCAAGGGCCAGAACGTCATCATGTATAGTACAGAAGGTGGAATGAATATCGAAGACGTAGCTCACAACACCCCGGAAAAGATATTCCGCGAGTGGGTATACCCAGGCGGAGGTTTGCAAGGTTTCCAGGCGCGCAAGATTGCCTTTAACCTCGGTGTGGAAGGAGAAGCATTCAAGAATATGGTGAAGTTCGTTACGAACCTGTATAATGCTTATGTTGGGCTTGACTGCTCCATGCTGGAGATCAACCCTTTGTTTAAAGCGGCTGACAACAAGATCGTTGCGGTGGATTGTAAAATGAATGTAGACGACAACTCCCTGATGCGTCATGCTGAAGTTGCCTCTTTAAGGGATGTGTCAGAAGAAGATCCCACCGAAGTAGAAGCCGGAAAGTATAACCTGAATTTCGTTAAGCTAGATGGCAATGTAGGCTGTATGGTCAATGGAGCAGGCCTGGCTATGGCCACCATGGATATGATCAAACTCAGCGGTGGTGAACCAGCTAACTTTCTGGATGTGGGCGGTACCGCCAATGCACAGACCGTTGAAGCCGGATTCAAGATCATTCTCAAAGACCCCAATGTAAAAGCGATTCTCATCAATATATTTGGCGGTATCGTACGTTGTGATCGTGTAGCCCAGGGCGTTATTGACGCCTACCAGAATATGGGTAACATTCATATTCCGATTATCGTCAGGCTGCAGGGAACAAATGCCGTGGAAGCAAAAAAATTGATCGACGAAAGCGGTCTGAAAGTGCAGAGTGCCATACTCCTCAGTGAAGCTGCTGAACTGGTGAAAAAAGCTGTCGCCTGATTTTTACGGATTAAGGTTTACTTTGGAAATCACCAGCAAGGCTCGAAAGCAGCCTTTGTATCCTCATTTCCATGGATAATAAAACTGCCCTCCCCAACCGTTTACTTTCTTTGGACCTCATGCGAGGATCCATAATGGTATTGCTTGCACTGGAAAGCACCATGCTTTATGATAACCTGGAAAAACTGAACGGTGGAGGTATTTACCATCAACTAATACAGCAATTCTTCCATCATCCATGGCATGGTTTAAGACTCTGGGATATGATACAGCCCGCTTTCATGTTCATTTCCGGAACCGCCATGGCTTTTTCCCTCCATCGCCAGTCACAAAAAGGTGTTTCGTGGAACGATTCCTTTAAAAAAATCGCCATAAGATGTTTCTGGCTTTTCTTCTGGGGCGTGCTGAATTATGCAGTACAGCGCGATGGCAGCCTGTCCTTTGAATTGTGGAATGTACTTACACAACTGTCGTTTACGATCATGATCGCTTTTCTGATCTTCCGCTGGTCGTTTACCATGCAAATACTGGTTTGCGTAGGGCTATTGTTACTAACGGAAGTGCTATACCGTTATACCAGCATCCCCGGCTTTGACCATCCTTTCACGGACCAGCATAATTTTGGGAATTATGCAGACCTGATGTTGATGAATAAGATCAATGATGATGGATGGGTTGCCATCAACTGCATTCCCACTGCAGTACATACCATTGCCGGCTCCCTTGCAGGAAAATACCTGTTACAACGAAAAAGCGATATCCGCCCATTGATCATGTGGGCACTCTTTGCCATGATATCAGGTTACCTGCTCGACGTTGCCGGGATCACTCCTATCATCAAAAGGATTGCTACCAGTTCTTTTACCCTGGCAACGCTTGGATGGTGCCTACTGTTGCTGGCATTTTTATACTGGTGGGTCGACATAAGAGATCACAAAAAGAATCTGCAATTCTTTACCATTGTGGGAATGAATTCTATTTTCATTTACCTGTTTTTTGAAATCGTCGGACACCGGTGGTTCAATGGTTATGTTGGTAATATCAGTAATGGAATGTTAAGCCTGATTAGCCTGCCTCCCACCCTCATGTATATCATCACATCACTGGTCATTTTTTCACTGGAATGGTTATTGTGTTTCTGGCTATACCGAAAGCGCATCTTTTTCAAATTATGATCTCACGAACGGCGTACCTTGAGCTTCCAATCATTGTTGTGCAGTCTCAATTTATTTTTAATGAATACTTCACCTGAAGAAAATCAGGCCGTCAAAATATTATTCCGGTTTCATAGCGAGCTTATGGACCAGGATGTGGAAGAAATAATCGGGGCAGAAACGGTAAACCTTGAAATGGGTCAATTCAGAATCCTCGACATTCCATTTTATACGCCAAACATTGCCACTGATGATATAATCCA
Source organism: Sphingobacteriales bacterium (assembly GCA_031372815.1). Classification (GTDB taxonomy): domain Bacteria; phylum Bacteroidota; class Bacteroidia; order Chitinophagales; family Chitinophagaceae; genus Pollutibacter. The sequence continues at coordinate 38,367 of JANMMA010000189.1, read as the reverse complement.
TGCTGTATATGACCATGAAGAAGAGATGCTAGCCTACAAGGAAACAGTTTTGCCATCGGGTAACTCCATTGTATGGGTAGTGGTTACAGATGAATCTGTTCCGGTTGAAGACGTGCAACAGATCTTTCTTGACCTTGAATGTGATTCTGAAGAAGTGAGTGAACGTTTCTTTGCCATGGAAGTAAAAGCAACACTGAACTATTTCAGGATAAAAGACAGGCTGATTTCTTTACGTGCTGACGGTATGATAGATTATGCTGAATCCTGTCTTTCGCGAGATCACCAACACTAACCGAAAGTTCGCCATGGACAATATGTATATTGGCATTGAAGGCCTGCAGGAACACGAAGTAGTTGCATCCAGAGAAGCCAATGGAGCTAACGTCTTGAAAACAAAAAAAGAGAATGAATTTGTTCGTGCAGTCCGCGATCTGGCACATGAGCCCATGTTTATTTTATTGCTGGTAGCAGCAGTCATATATTTTGTGAGTGGACAAGAAGCTGAAGGCATCTTCATGGCGGTCTCCATCGTAATCGTTGCGGGCATCTCACTGTATCAGGATACCAGGAGCCGCAATGCACTCTCCGCCTTAAAATCATTAACTCAACCAAGGGCAAAGGTAATCCGCAATGGTCATGCTGTAGATATCAGCAGCTCGGATATAGTATTGGATGACCTGATGATTATTGAAGAAGGTACATCCGTACCTGCGGATGGGGTTATTGTACAATCAAATGATTTTTCTGTCGACGAGTCCATACTCACTGGAGAATCTCTACCCGTTTCAAAAAACGGTGCAACAAACGACGTTGCAGTATACCAGGGAACCACCATTACCAGCGGGCTGGCGGTTTGTAAGGTAACCGCAGTGGGTGAAAAAACCAGGCTGGCAGGTATTGGTTTGAGCCTGGCGTCAATAAAAGAAGAAAAAACGCCGCTACAGGTCCAGATCAGCAATTTTGTCAAGAAGATGGCAATAGGAGGATCCATCGTTTTCTTTATCGTTTGGATCATCAATTACCTGAGGTCTAATGAAATACTTGATAGCCTACTGAAAGCACTCACACTGGCTATGAGTATATTACCGGAAGAAATACCGGTTGCTTTTACCACGTTCATGGCGCTTGGTGCGTGGCGGCTAATGAAAATGGGTATCATCGTAAAACAAACAAAGACCGTTGAAACACTCGGTAGCGCAACAGTGATCGGTATCGACAAAACGGGCACCATTACAGAAAATAAGATGTCTCTTGCCCGGTTATTTGTTTTATCTACAGGAGCAACCTCGTCACCTGAAAATACCCCCGGTGAGGAAGAGAAATCACTGATACGGTATGCCATGTGGGCCAGTGAACCCATCCCTTTTGATCCTATGGAAAAAGCATTGCATGAAAGCTATGCGGCAACACACATCATTGATGAAAGGACCCGGTTTTCCATGATACATGAGTACCCACTTTCTGGCAGGCCGCCTATGATGACCCATATTTTCGAGGATAGTGAAGGTCACCGCATTATTGCTGCAAAAGGAGCACCAGAGACCCTGATGAATGTGTCAAAACTCACCGCAGCAGAAAAGGATCTCGTCAATGAAAAAGTGAATGGTTTGTCGGCCGATGGTTTCAGGGTGTTAGCCGTGGGAACAGCAAATTTCGCTGCTGGCATTTTCCCGGAAAACCAGCAGGATTTTGACTTTCATTTCCTTGGGCTTGTGGCTTTTTACGACCCGCCAAAAAAGAATATCGGGATGGTGTTTGATGCATTCTATCGGGCAGGCATAACCGTAAAAATAATAACTGGTGATAACGCACCCACTACACATACCATCGCAAAAATGGTAGGCTTGAAGCATCAGGACAACAGCTTGTCGGGAGATGAATTGATGGTAATGGATGAAAATTCGCTGGAGCAAAATGTTGTTGCCACGAATATATTTACCCGGATGTTTCCCGAAGCAAAACTGCGGATTATCAATGCCTTAAAGGCCAATGGTGAGATCGTGGCGATGACGGGTGATGGCGTAAATGACGGACCTGCGCTAAAAGCGGCGCACATTGGTATAGCGATGGGAACCAAAGGCGCAGAAATAGCCAGGGAAGCGGCTTCGCTTATTCTTATCAATGATGACCTTGGTAAAATGGTTGATGCCATTGAGATGGGACGAAGGATCTATACTAGCCTAAAAAAAGCCATTCAGTACATCATTTCCATTCATATCCCCATCATCCTTACAGTGTTCATACCACTTGCCGCAGGATGGATATACCCGGCTATTTTTTCACCTGTACATGTAATATTTCTTGAACTGATCATGGGTCCTACCTGCTCCATTATTTATGAAAATGAGCCTGGGGAAAAAAACCTGATGCAGGAAAAGCCAAGGCCATTTTCAACAACTTTTTTCAACTGGAAAGAACTGCTCACCAGCATTATCCAGGGCCTTGCGATCACTGCAGCGTGCCTGTCTTGTTACCAGTATGCTGTTTCCAACGGATATGGGGAAGGCGTTACCAGGACTATGGTGTTCCTTTGCCTGATATCTGCCAATATCGTGCTCACCCTGGTGAACCGTTCATTTTACTACTCTATTATTACCACCTCGGGATACAGGAACAATCTCGTGGCAGGAATGATCACTATCACCATTTCAATAACCGCAGTACTGTTGTATTTTCCTCCACTCACAAGGTTTTTTGGATTTAGCAGAATGGAAGGATCGCAGATGCTGATCTGTATTCTCGCAGGAGTGGCTTCAGTACTTTGGTTCGAAGGATACAAAAGTTACAAAAGGTGGAGGCATAATCGACTAGTGAATTAACATGATGTCAGGAAATCTGACCTTTTATCCTGACAAAAAAAGTATGGTCTGCCTGTTTTCCCGGCCGATACATGGCAAGAAACACTGGTAATGAAAAAAGGGAAATACCAAAGTATTTCCCTTTAATAATAATGTTGAACAATGAGTTAGTATGCGTTCTTGTCTCCTTTGAAGGATACCAGGACAGTAGAAAAAATAATCTTTATATCCTGCACTAATGACCAGTTTTCCAGGTAATAAATATCATGTTCAATACGCTTTCTCAGCAGTTCCTTGTCTTTGATCTCTCCCCTGTAACCCTTGATCTGAGCAAGTCCGGTAACGCCAGGCTTTACGAAGTGACGGATCATGTATTTGTCATACATCGCATTAAATTCTTCAGTATGCTTAAGCATATGCGGGCGAGGTCCCACCACTGACATATTGCCTAACAATACATTCAGGAACTGGGGAAGTTCATCAATATTTGTCTTACGCATAAACCTGCCCAACTTGGTAACTCTTGAGTCATTCTTGGTGACCTGTATAGAATCACTTTGGGCATTTTCCCTGAGACTTCTGAATTTGATACACCAGAACGCCTCGTTATTTTTCCCGGATCGCAGCTGCTTAAAAAATACGGGGCCTTTTGATTCAAGCTTAATGAGAATCGCCAGTATAGGTGTTAACCAGGACAGTACAAATACTGACACCAGTAAACTCACCAATACGTCTAGTGCACGTTTCTGAATTCGGTTTGCATTGTCTTCCAGGGGCTCACTTCGAAGCGATAACACGGGCATGTTATGCACAAAGTCGATATGAAAAGTCCTGTTCACAAATAGTTTGTAATCCAGTACAAATTTGAAGTGTACAAGCTGTTCTTCCGCCTTATGGGCAAGTTCGTACAGGTACGGATTTAGTTCAGGCGACAAAGTTGAGTAAACTTCAGTAACGCCATTATCCTGTACAAAACGAAGACAATCTTTCAATTTCCCTATGATAGGTACAGCAGTTTCAGCCTTTTCCCTTTTCCACAGGCTGCCAAAACTGTAATCATTTTCGAATTCGTCACCGAGTACAATATGATTATCGTAAACTTGGGCACTAGAATTAGCCAATACAGCAGAGGTGTTTGTCCTAAAATATCTTTTTGACAGCCTTTCCTCTCCCTTCATACCTGCACTAACACGGACTTTTTCAACTACTCCTTGTAAGGGCTGCTCATCAGAGAAACAACCTACTACCTCAAAAAGGCCGGATTCATCACGGAAATACTTAATCAGCTTTTTTGTAACCTCATTGTTGCCAATGATGACCACTTTTTTCCTGAGCTTCAGCTTAGCCTGCTTTACCAAAATGTGAAATATAAACCTGTTGACCATTAGTACAACAGCAAAGAAAATCACGCAGGAAAAAATGAAAAGCCTTGAATAGTCAAATTTGTAAGCGAAAATAAAAATGAAGATTCCAAGTACCGTGAGCAGAAAACTCTGTACTGTGCGCTTGAAAAAGTTTTCAAAGCTCAGCCAGTTTTGGCTCAAATACAGGGCTGTGGCATAGACAGAGGCTGCCCATACCAGGTTGAATACATAATAGAAGTATATATATTCTTTTTGGTTCAGTGCGTCTGCACGGGAAATGCTGGAGCTGATAAAGAAAAATACCAGGTTAAGGGTAAACCAATCCCACAGCCACAATAGGGTACGATAAAAAGAGTACGAGAGCCTGTTCATGCTTCTTGCTTTTTAGTAATAGACAAATACGGTTATTGACTATTCCTAAGAATTGGATAATACGAGCGGATGGCAAGTATAGGAAATGGAGCAAGAGCGGTTAGACATAGAACTAACGTGGAGAAACGTATAATTACTGCGTAAAAATAGCGTAAAAACTACATATATGCAAGCGTATTAAAAATTAAATTGTTAAGGTTTTTGCGTCAAATTGATGGATAAGTGAGGCAGTCTCCTGAATATTAGCCCTTGATGATGCGCCAAATAAAATTGACTCAATATTTGGAAGCTCACAAACATATTGGATAGCTTCTTTAGCCGGTACAGCCCCACCTGCTAATACCTGCATTGCAATTGCACGAAACTCTCTGGTTTTCAATGTATTTTCATACAATTCTTTACCCCCTGACATTCTGAATCCAACTTTGTTTATAGATGAACAAATAATGGGATTTTTTACACCGCCCTCCTCCAGCATATCCAAGAGGGCCGGCATATTCATAGTAATAAATCCTGCCTCTGCATCGTACTTTTTAGCTATATACTGATGATATCCCACAAGTATCTCCTTCATTTTCAAGCCAAGCAACAAGTCCGTGATGACATTTTGCAAAAAAATAACAGGTGTGTCGATGCCTTTAAACATTTTCATTTCACTGTCTATTAACAACTCCATAATAGACAGGTAGTCTTTTGAAAGAAAGGCAACACCACCCTTGAACATAGATCCGAAGAAGTTACCGGGAACAAATTTTTTCAGCGTTCCCGTGACTCCGAGCTCTGTAACAGCATTTGCGTACTTGTGGGCGTACGGCATGCAGGGGTACATTTTAAATCCTGTATACTTACCCGGTTGCTCCCTCACGATATCACAGATATTTCCGATCCTTTCATGTGTGGTACACATAAAGGTTTCGATACCTGCATTACGGGCTATGTCAAGAGTTTGAATAATTGCTGCGTCTTCTTTAAACTTAATCGACTGAGCCATTGATTTTTCATCTGAGATATGGTTCACTGCAAAAAACTGATTGTCACCGAATAATATTCTTTCCATACTTAGTTATATTGGGCGTTACGGATCATAGAAATAGCTTGATCCGTCATAGCTGCCGTTTCGAAAGTATTGATCACATTGGGTTTAGTTCCTTTAACAGCCTGGATAAAATAGTCCATTTGTGTCGAGTATTCCTCTCCCCTCAGGTAATAATCTACAGGCTCAGTGAGGTCTGTAACATATTTTATATTCCAACCTGAACTGAATCCTGTTGGCGCCTCTTTTTCCTTAAAAAACACTTTGCATTCATTAGCATCGGAAATTATCTTCCCCTTTGTTCCATTAATAGTGAGCGATGTACTCATTTTTCTAAAAGTATCATCACTCCAGTTCACAGAAAGCATTCCTGAAACATTGTTCCTAAGCTTCATCATTGCATAGACTGCGTCATCAACCTCCCTGGAATATATACTCTTAAGATTGCTTGACGAAACAGTTTCCACCGGTGCAAGTATATCATTGATCAGGTCAATCACATGCGAAGCGTAATCCATCAGGCATCCGCCGCCTTCTTCAGGATTGGTTCTCCACGATTCCTGCTTTGCGCGGATTACCACAGGGCCATACGATTGTCCATGGAAATGATAAATATCCCCAATCGCGCCTGAGTTAATGATCCTCTTCACCTCACGGAAAGTGCCAATAAATTTATTGTGGTAACCTACCTGGTTTACCAATCCATTTCTTTTTGCCAGAGCAATAAGCGCCGGAGCCTCATCAGCATTAAGGCAAAAAGGCTTTTCTACAAAAACATGAATATTTCGTTCCAGCAATTCAGCAACAATATCAGCATGAAACTTCGTGGGAACAGCCACAATAACCGCCTGAGGCTTTGCTTTATCCAGCATTTTGCGATAATCTGTATAACAGGGGAATGGTGAATATTTTTCAATAGCATCCAGCATGATTTTGGACGTGTCGCACACGCCCACCACTTCTACATCAGGATGTGCACCCAGGATAGCCAGATGCGAGATTCCCATTTTACCAATGCCAATTATTCCGACTTTAATCATTTGTTCCTTATTTTTCCAGACGCTAATAATAACTAACCCAACAGAACTTTCCTCACCGTGTCTATTACACAATCAACCTCTTTTGCATCCATGGGTACATACAACGGAATAATGATGCTATTATCTGCGGCATCTTCGGATGCCACCAGTTTGATTCCCTTGCATTCTTCGAAGTACGCTGTTTCCCGATGAGATGTCATAATTCCCCTTCGTGATGAAACACCTTTATCCAGCAATTGTTGCATCAGGTCGTTACGCTCTATGGGGCACTCTCTTTTCAGGTATATGCTATAAGACTGATAGTTGCTGAAAAAACCCTCTTTTTCAACCGGCAACCTAATAAAAGATATATCGCTAAATGCGTCGTGATAACGCATCGCTACTTTTCTTCTTTCATTAACGATCCAGTCAAGCTTCTCAAGCTGGTGAATACCTACGGCAGCCTGTATGTCTGTCATCCTATAGTTATACCCAACTTCAAGATGGTCCTCAAATAATACTTTTGAGGATTCATGTCTTACACGATCATTAACTGACATGCCGTGTTGCCTGAGTAATTTCATCCTCTTTGCAAAAGCTTCATTATTAGTGGTAATCATACCACCATCACCCGTAGATATTACTTTGCGCGGATGAAAGGAAAAGCAAACCAGGCTGGAGTGGTTTCCTATCTTCTTTCCTTTGTAAGATGAACCCGCTGCACACGCTGCATCTTCAATAAGTACCAGGGAATATTTCTCGGCAAGTTTTGTAAACTTATCGATATCGGCAGGCATACCAATTTGGTGCACTACCAGGATCGCTTTTGTTTTTGTGGTAATCTTTTTTTCAGCATCAGCTATGCTGAGGTTATAATTTTCAGGATCTACCTCAGCGAAAACAGGTGTAGCACCAACATACTTGATGCAGTTTGCTGTGGCGATGTAACTCATCGACGGGCAAATCACTTCATCCCCGGCTTTAATACCTGCAACAATCATGGCCAGGTGCAGTGCTGTTGTGCAATTCGAAACCGCAACTGCGTATGGGGCACCTGTATATTCCGCGAATTTCTGTTCAAACTCAGCAACCCTTGGACCCTGTGTGATCCATCCAGTTAAAATGGTATCATAGGCGGCCTGCGCTTCTTCCTTAGTGAGATATGGTTTTGCTATGGGTATCATACAGTTTCACGCTGTTTAAATTTTGAAAAATACCATTCACTCAGTTCGGCGAGACCCTGGTGAAGCGTTACCGTTGGCGTGAATCCAAGTAGTTCTTTTGCTTTCGTAATGTCAGCAAGCCGGCGGCTTACCGGATTCACCGCATCAGAGTCTTTAAATTCAGGTTCAAGAGTGGAATTATTTACCACCAATAGTGCTTCAAGCAATTGTTTCAAACTTGTTTCCTCACAATTGCCAATGTTAAAATTTTCATCCGTGACATCTGCCTGCAACGCTGCAATATTTGCACGTGCAATATCTTTTACGTATACGAAATCCATGGAGGTAGAACCATCACCATTGATCAGCGGACGCTTTCCATCGCGGATACAGTCGAGCCACTTGATCATCACCTCGGTATACTTTCCATCTGTATCCATTCTCGGACCATACGCGTTGAAGTAACGAAGGGCAACATAATCGAGCCCGTACATAAATTTAAAGCTACGGAACAACTGTTCTCCCCACATCTTAGCGGCGCCATAAAATGTTTGATTATTGTATGAATTGTCCGTTTCAGGTGTAGGAAAGTGTTGCGCCAGTCCGTATACTGAAGCACTGGAGCTATAAATAACCTTTTTCACTTTATGCCTGACACAAAGTTCTGCAAGGTCAAAAGTTGCCTTAAGCATAACGTCAAATCCTTCTTTCGGATTAGCAGCGCAGGCATTGATCCTTAATGCCGCCATATGAAATATATAGTCTGTTCCGGATACCAGTTTGTCCATCAACACTGCATCGCGTATATCTCCTTCATGAACTTCTATAATTGGATTATCCAGAAAACTTTTCATATTAAGCCTGCTGCCACGGATAAAATTATCGATAATGATAATTTTTGATGGCCCAAGTGGGATAAGTTGCTCCACCACATAAGAACCAATAAATCCGGCACCGCCGGTGACCAGTATCACACTATTGCTGACTTTATTATCCATATAAATATGCGTTATTTTAATTTTGAGTGTTAACTGATTAGTTTAGTTCAACAATTTCGTCGATGATGAAAACAGGTCTTTTCCTGCTGGCATCGAGCGTTCTCCAAAGGTATTCTGCAATGATACCCAGGGATATATTGGTAATGCCAAATCCAATCATCAGTATGGAAACCAGTGCAGGCCAACCGCTTTCAAGGTTATCATACAATAATTTACGCGCGATGATATACGTTGTCCATAATAGTCCGACAATGAAAAACAATATACCTATATAAGACACCATTCTGATGGGTGTGTAGGAAAATGCTACAAAAGAATCTATCAGCAACTTGATTTTCTTAGCGAACGTCCATTTGGATTTGCCGGCCTTCCGCGCGATTTTCTGGTATTCAATAAAATCCTGCCTGAAACCTAAGTTCAGTATCTGTAAAAACAAACTTGAATTAGATTCAATATTTTTATTTAGTGAATCTGCCACTTTTCTGTTGAACAACACCACATCAAATCCTTTAGCAGGGTATCTGACATTTACATATCGCTGCATCAGGCCTGAATAAAATCCGGAAAACTTTTTTTCAAGCCATGAATTCTGGGTTTGCTGACGGTAACCCCACACGATCTCATTACCAGCCTGGGCTTTGGCTAACATATTAACGATGTTGTCAATGGGATCCTGCAGGTCAGCATAAATGAACGTGATGAATTTCCCTTCAGCGTGCATGATGCCAGATCTGAGTGCGGCGTGCGAGCCGTAATTCTGCGAAAGCGAAATAAGCTTTGTTCCTGACGGGAAACTGGCCCTGGATATTTTTTCTACGGACCTGTCAGTAGAACCGTCGTTCACTAAAATGATCTCAAAGCGAATGTCCTTCCGCCTATTCACAAAATTGCATAGCTCTTCGGAAAGAAATCCAATGTTATCCTCTTCATTCAGGAAAGGAATAATGATACTGATATCCGTATTCCTATCCATGTGCTGAAATGTTTTTTAACGGAATATCCTTAGCCGGATTTCCGGCTATCCGTGACCGCGGGGGAAATGTTCCTATAACATTACTTCCAATCCCGACCAGAGAAAATTCCCCGATACTGATCCCGTTGATCAGCGTACTACCACTGCCGATATAGCAGTTCTGGCCTAAGGTTGTTCCGCCTGCAATAACAACTGATGATCCTATTAATGTGTAATTGCCGATCTGGGCATCATGGTGCACAACTGTATTTGGCAGGATACAAACATGATCCCCAATTGATGCATTGCTGGTGATCACTACCCCAGCCATAATAAGGCTGTTTTTACCCACCTGAACATTTCGGCCGACCACCGCTGATGGGTGAATTATCGTTGCCAACCTCTCTTCATCTATGCCCAGGCCGTCGATATGTTCTTTCCTTTTTGTAAAACTTGCCGGACCACCAGGAACTGCCAGCACAAGGGCGTTCGGATAACGTTTCAATAGCGTACGGTCTTCGACCCGCCACTTACCGTAGTTGTCCTGCTTTGTGTTAGCCTGGTCATCAATAAAACCAATAACAGTATATTCCGCAGGGTTTATGCAGTCTAGCGCTTCTATGCCATTTCCATTACAGGGAAATATGATAAGTTCTTTCGGCATATGGTGATTAGTATGAATTGATGGCGTCAACCACATACGCAACTTCTTCATCACTAAGTTCTGCGTACATAGGAAGCGACAGGCAATGTTCTGCCAGGTACTCCGAATTCGGACAATCACCTTTTTTATAATTGAGCGATGTATAGGCTTTTTGCAGATGGCAGGGTACAGGATAATGCAAGCCGGGAAATATCTGTCTTTCATTAAGGAACTTCATCAATTCATCCCTGTTTTCCGTGGTCACCACAAAAAGGTGGAAAACAGAATCGTGTCCCGCTGGCTGAACCTGCATGCGGATGCGGCTATTGTTGACATTACGATGATAATATCCCGCAATTTCCTTACGCCTGGTATTCCATTCAGGAAGATATTTGAGCTTAATGCTTAACGAGGCTCCTTCCAGGCCACCCATACGCATATTAAAACCGATTTCATCATGATAATACCTCACCATTGAACCATGATTTCTAAGGCTCTGCAGGTGTTTATAATAAATTTCGTTATTGGTTGTGATTCCCCCCGCTTCACCACAGGCTCCAAGATTTTTTCCGGGATAAAAACTGAAACAGGCCATCTCTCCAAATCCGCCAACAGGTTTACCATGGTAGGATGCGCCCTGTGCCTGTGCAGCATCTTCCAACAAGAATAGTCCATGATTGGTACAAATTTCTCGCACCGCGTTAATATCAAAAGGCTGTCCGTATAGGTGCACACCAATTACAGCCTTCGTTTTTGCGGTAATTTTTTCTTCAATCTTACGGGGGTCGATTTCCCAGGTAGCGGGATCACAATCCACAAAAACCGGTATTGCACCAGTATATGATACCCCCCAGGCTGTAGCAATAAATGTGTTCGCCGGAATGATCACTTCGTCGCCCGCACCAATACCGAGTGCCAGCATGGCCAGATGGAGGGCTGAAGTTCCGTTGTTAACGCCCACAGCATAACGCACATCGCAAAAGGCCGAGAACTGCTGTTCAAAGTCTTCTACAAAAGGACCGCCGGAAAATGCAGTAGCATGATAAACTTTTTCAAATGCCTCGAAAATCTCTTTTCGAACCTGCTCATGCTGACCTTTCAAGTCGAGGCAGGGAATTTTTTTCCTTAAATGGGTAATGGCTGTACTCATATCGTTTTTATTATTTTGGCAGGAACTCCTGCAACAATAGTACGGTCAGGTACGTCTTTAGTGACTACTGAACCGGCTCCCACAAGGGCGTTTCGGCCGATGATTATCCCAGCCAGTATGGTTGCATTGCTGCCAATTGATGCACCAGTCTTAACCGTAGTTTCCACAACTTTCCAATCGCTTTCACTTTGAATTGTGCCATCTTCATTAGTGGCCCTCGGAAAAAGGTCGTTGGTAAACATCACACCATGTCCGATAAAGACGTTATCCTCAATATGAACGCCTTCACAGATAAAACTGTGGCTGGATATTTTACAATTTTTCCCGATGGTGGCGCCTTTTTGAATTTCCACAAATGCGCCTACCTTACTGCCGTCACCAATACTGCAGCCATAAGCGTTCACAAAATTAAATATTTTAACGTCCTTGCCAACACTGATGTTATTTAGCGACTGACGATCGTTCTGTACGGTGATTGTTTCCATATCTAGCGTATCTTAATTTCTTTGCCTTTATTTTTGATCGACTCCTGTGAGGCTTCCAATATTTTGACCACCTGCCTACCCAGTATTGCATTGGCCAGAGGTTCTTTTTTATGGATGACCGACTGTACAAAATCTTCGGCTACTCCCGCAAGTGCCTCACGGCCTGACAATTTCGGTATAAATATATCACCAGTTCGATAGTCGACCATTATTCTGTTCTTGTCTTCTTCAGACTTCATATTATATCCAGTATCATATACCCTGACTTTTTCCGAGGGCTCGAGGTCATTATACAGGATCATTTTTTTATCGCCGCCAATCAGCGTTTGCCGCACTTTTACCGGAGAAGTCCATGAGCAGTTAAAATGCGCGATGAAATCTGACTGGTAGTTTACCGTGAGGTAAGCAATATTCTCAATATGGTTCCTGGTATGCGAAATACCAGTTGCATTGATGCTTTCAGGCAACTCAGTAATCAGGTAGGTCAGGATCGAAATGTCATGAGGTGCAAGGTCCCAAAGTACGTTTACATCGGGCTGGAACAGACCCAGATTGATCCTGGTGGAGTCAAAGTACGATGGAATTCCGATTGTTTTATCATTGATCAGTTCTTTCATTTTCTCCACCGCACCGGTGTACAGGAAAGTATGGTCGGCCATAAGGGTTAGTCCCTTCCGGGCAGCAAGGTCGATCAGTGCATCAGCGTCTGCAACAGACGACGTCATGGGTTTTTCAATCAGCACATGCTTTCCATTCTCCAAAGCTGCTTTAGCAAGTAAGAAATGGGTAAAGACCGGGGTGGCAATGACAACTGCATCTATGTTAACATCGCAGATAACATCTTCAGCATTCGCAACACCTTCAATGGAAGGAAATATCTTGTTAAGCAGTTTCAACCTTTCAGGCCTTGCGTCTGCTACTTTTTTTACTGTGCAATTGGAGGCACCGAAAAAATTCCTGACAATATTAGGTCCCCAATAGCCATATCCGATGACGCCAACATTAATACTATTACTGTTATCCATGTTTATCTACCTCCTTTACCTTTTTTATTCCATAACACCTGATCACTCCTCCCCTGTTAACCAATGCTGAAAAGGCCTCCAGAATTACTGCAAACGGCAGTATTAAAAGGATTGGCAATATTAACCAACGTTTGGTCTTAATTTGTTTTATGTCCGCAATGATGAAACCGTTATATCCGAAAAAATGCATCAGACTTTGCAGCATGCCGATAATTCCCATATGCCATGAGAAATAAGAGGTGCGCAACACCGATAGCCCGGCCATCTCCAGATATGAGATGAATTTTGCTGGCGTGAAATGGTTGATATGCCGGGGAACATCCAGGTGCATCCAGGTATTACCCGCCCATTTCGACTGCCAACTATTGATATTCGGCACTTCAAACATGCAGATTCCTTCGTCCTTCAAATTACCCTTCACCAATTCACACATTAGCAATCCCGCATTTGGTATATGCTCAAACACATGTATCGATGTGATCACGTCAAAGTTGTGAGGAAAAACCTGGCCTGATGAATATTCGTTGGTATCAATACGAAGTCCATATTGTTCTTTCCCGAAATTTGCACGGGGTATAGAAGTTTCCACTCCTTTTACATCGAACCCCGAAGCATGAGCAATGTGGAGGAAAACTCCTTTTCCACAACCAAAATCCAATAGTGTTCCGGGCGTTGTTTTAGAGAGTTTTGTAATCTGTTGTAATACTTTTTTGTATTCGAATTCCTGAATCCGGTAAAATATACTTTTCGTTGTATCCCTTACGGTATAATCCCGGGCGTCATAGTATTCCTGCAGGTTCACTTCCTGATTCCAGTGGGTGTAAATGTTACCACATTTACTACACACCATAACCTCAAAATTCTCATTCCCACCTGATTTGATAGTATATAATTTTACTGCGCCTCTGGCGGCAGGTTCATTACATTCGGTACAGGATACATTTTTCATTAGTTATTGCCGTTGTGGGTTCAACCGACCTGCTTAAATTCTTTTTTTTCATATTTAATAGCTCCGGCGATTTGTTCAAAATGCGCCAGGTACTGATCGGTAATGATATCCCAGGAATATATATTCCTGATCTTGTCAGCATTTGACGTTAGCATTTGCTGGTGATTCTTTTTATCGATACTCAAAATGAGTGCTGCCACATCATCAGCATTATCGAAATAATATGCATCCCTGCCCAGGATTGCTGAGTTATATACATTATTATGTGCACAGATGAGCGCATTCGAGGCCATCGCTTCCAACAACGAAGGGTTGGTACCTCCTACCGTATGTCCGTGGAAATACAGGCATGAGTAATACCTCAGGTTATTCAAGACATTTATATCGTAAACACCACCAAGGAATTTTATGTAAGGAAGGTGACCGAACTTTGCTATCAAGTGTTGACCATATGCTGTTTCATGCCCGCCAATAACCAGGAAAGGCCTTTCCCGACCTGACCTTACCACACCATCTAAAATCATTTCAATACTATTTTCCGGAAACACCCTGGCAATAAGCATGTCGTACATTCCGGGATGCAATCCATATGGCTCCAGCGCTGCCGTATCAGGCGTATGGAACATAAAAGCGCCATATGGAATATATACTGAATCACGGCTATACGCCTGCGTTAGGTACTGTTGAATTCCTATAGAATCTGCAACAAGGTGATGGCTATGTTTTGCCGCCACTGATTCTGAGTAATGTATAAATTTTCTCACTGGCTTAGGCCTCCGCGTCCTTTGCCATTCAAAACCATCCATATTTGTAGTGATTACAGATGCCTTTGGAAACAACCACCAAAATACAGAATTACTAGTGTACCCCAGTTGGAGTATCACATCAAAATTACGCTTCCTCGTATCGCGGATGCAATTGAAGTCGTAAATGAACTCACCAATTTCTCCGACTTTATTGACGGGACTATAGCAGTGCACAATATTCACTCCCTTCCATGTATTTTGTTGATATGGATGATCATGCCAGCTATACACGGTAGTATCAATACCTCTTTTCACCAGACCCAATGCCAGGAATTCAGCACATTGCTCAAAACCACCATAATTGTTAGGAATTCCCCTCGTGCCAATAATCGCCACTTTCATCGTCATTATTTTTACCTTATATTAAAAAACTTTACGCTTTAACTCTTCACAAACGTTAGATTGTCAATAATATTTTTAAGAAATGACCAGTGTTTGGCAAAGTTAACCCGGCTAAAAGCATACTTTCTTGCCTCTACACCAAGATCTTGTACCAAAATATCATCGTGCCATAACTGCAATACCCTGTCCCTCAATCCCATAGCGTCTCCAGGTTGGTGCAAAAAACCGGTTTTGCCTTCTAATACCAGTTCCGGGATTCCCCCAATATTGGCTCCTATAACAGGCTTTGAAAACAACAGGCTTTCAATGACAGAATATGGATAATTTTCATACCATTCCGATGGGCATACCACAAATGAACATTCCATGGTTAGCCGAAATACGGAGTTCTTTTCCTGGAAACCCAGAATCTCCACATTATCCATACACCGTTCTTGCTTGAATTGTGTCATTTTATCGAACCAGGAACCGGTACCGGCAATCTTTAGCTTCACTCCGGTTCCTTCAATTGCTCTCAGCAGCGTTTCGATCCCTTTGTTGGTTTCAATTCTTCCTACATAGAGAATAAATTTCTCCTTTTTTTTATCGTCCGAAGAACAGCCACTATCGTAGCTATTTATAAAATTATCCACCACAGAAATGTCGTATACCAGGTTACTAAGGTGCATTTTAGTTTTAGGAAACCCGTACTCCAAAAATTTTTTTTGTAAAAATTCTGATGGACACAAATATGCGTCAACTTGTTTATAAACGCCACTTTGGTGATAATAATAGGCATCAATGCTGGCCAGCAGGCTTGAAGCAAAAGAACCCTTCTTACAACGGTTGAGTGCACACTGGTAAAATTTACCTCCCTTACACTTTTCGCAAACCTTATCTCCTGATACAAATGTTCCTTCAGGACATATGATCTTGTATTCATGTAAACTCCAGATCACCGGAATGTTCCTTTTCTTTAGTTTCCAGATAATGGCTGGTGTAATCCAGTGGTGGATAATATGCAGGTGTGCAAAACTGATATCATGTTGGTCGAGTATCGTATCAATATTCTCCAAAGCCTCCATGGAAACCACAGAATTTTTCATGGCTTTCAGGCCATTTAATAACCCCTTACTATTATTGAGTCTTTTATAGTCATATGCTTTTACAAAATACTCCCGCTGCTCAGATTTTCCCTCTATATACGTACTAAAGGGTATCACGTCATAGCCGTTGGTTTCGTACAAACTCTTTATATTGTTAATATACGTCCAGTCCCCTCCAACGGGCTCCCATGACCAACTTGCCATTAAAATTTTCTTTTTCATCAATTAAATATCTGTTCTTGGTCTATCAGTTTTTCTGAGGCATTCTGCTTCCAGGCAGCAAAATACTAAAGACCTGGTTTGACCAAACCTCATAATATCTGTTAGAGGTTAGAAACTGATTAAAAATTTCATTTCTTCCTTTACTCAATCCATCCTGAAGGTTTTCACCTTTAAATATCGTTTCCGGCCAGGTGCTACCTTCATGAACCATCCAAATCTTCTGCCTGATTACTATCGGCAAACCAGTCTTTTTAATACCTGCACTCATTTCTTTTTCGAAATGGCCGGTAGTGAAATATAATGGTGCCGAACTGGATAAAAAAGGGCGTGTTTCTGTCATAAAATGGTACATCGGAAAGGCATCAAACGCCAAAACAGTTTCACCCTTTTTTATATACTTCGAACTGGCTTCAAGTAAATCATTCAACACACTGGCTCTTGCCTTTGAAGTATAAATAAATCTCATATTGCTACTGTTGATACCAGCGTACATTTTGAACCGGTTATGCCGGTCGAAAAAATAAGGGTAAACAATAATATGCCGAATGCATACAGTTATTACCATAATGGTAATCCATAACATCGCTTTATGCAGGAACCTTTGTTCGAGTCTTATTGTGAATGCACGAAAGCTACCCCATTGACCATGTAAAATTATATTTTGGCTAAACAAGTCTGCAAGCATCTTCACTCCAAGTGGAAAGCTAAGCCACAGGGAATAAATCATCACTGTCATAATTCCGGGAGCGCTTCCCAAAGGATGTACCAGCATAATAAATAATCCGAGGAACGACAGTAACTTTTCCTCATAAGAAAATGATCCCAATATATAAATAAATGCAGTTAGCGTACAAAAACCGGTAAATAGATAGGTAAGATCTTTTAACACAATCCTTTCCGTAAATATCACCAGTAAGACAACTGTACTTAACATCAACCACATTAGAACATCTGCCCTCAATTTGCTACGTGAAATTTTCTGAAGCTGATCGGCGATAACCTTTCCAATGACCATGATACTCAGCAGAAATATCATTGTCAGAATAGCGGTAAAATGTTGGCGAACAGGCAGAGTAATCATCCTGAATGGGCTGTAACTTCCCGCCAGGCCGTCCTTTTTAGCAGAACTCGTAGAAAGTGAAAACAAAAATTCTAATGAATCCGTATAAGCGTTGAAATGCCCCATTGCCTTCATGATTCCAACAATTGACAATGTAGTAACGACTAAACCCAGGATAAACAAAAACACATAGCTGACTACTTCTGAAAATTTTCTCTTCGTAAGGATGGCCTCAAAAATAATCACAGCTACGATTCCAATGCCAAGAATATTGGGAAGCCTGGTGAATATATTTAGGCTTATCAATGCTCCGCAAGACACCAGCATCCATCCCTTACGATTTCTAAGTCCGGAAAACATTAGCCAGGCAGCCAAAAAATAAAGCAGTGCCGATAAAGTATTATAGTGAATGTCCTTGGGCTCATTATTGATATAAAGGACCAATAATACTATACTGATCTGCCAAATACCCCGGGGAACCAAATTTTTGAGTAACCGGAAACTAACAAATATAGTAGAGAGACTAACCAAAGCACCAGCAAATCTTAATCCCCATAATCCCAAACCAGGAGCTACTTTCAACACCAGTCCTCCTACAATCCCCGAGAACCAGTAAAAAAAACCGTATTGAACAGAAGTTGGATCATCAAATATACGTTGGTATAGGGTAGCATGAAAACCTTCATCAAGCAAATCAACTCCCTGGAAAATAATCGCTACATGATAACATAAAATCACAGCAAAAAAAATGATACTATTGATACCTGTCAAATACTTGTGATACTTTTCAGGTATCAGTGGGAAATAAGCCATTCCTAATGGATCAGTTCCTACACTTTTTTTGAGTTCCCTGAATGTATCCTCGTTTTTCATTTAAGTCTTTTGAATGATTTCATGCACTATTAATACTTTACCGGCGGAATAAGTATCCTGAAAACGTCATTCGACCAGGCTAACTGGTATTTATTCGTCGTTATAAAATTATAGAAACTGATATTTCTTTTATTATTCAGTGTTTCCTGCAGATTATTGTTTTCCACTACTACCTCCGGCCAACTACTTCCTTCGTGAATTGTCCATATCTGCTGTTGCACAATTACCGGCAGTCCATTCTTACTGACCGCTTTGCTGAGTTCACTGTCGAATTGCTGGTTCGTATAAAACATCGGTGCTGAATTTGGAAAGAAAGGCCTTGTATTAGTCATGAAATAATACATCGGAATGGCATCAAATGCGAGCACAGGTGATCCTTTCAAAATATATTTATCAGTTGCTGCGAGAAGCTCATTAATAGCAGTTGCCCTGGCCCGCGACGTATAGATAAATTTCATATGCGGATTGTCAATGCTGTAGGTCATTTCCGTACGCAGGTGTTTGTCATAAAAATAAGGGAACACAAAAATATGATGCAGGCATATCACTACAATCACTGCACCACTCCACTGTAACGCATTTCTAATATATCCGTTACGCTGAATGAACAGGTTCCAAAAATCCCGGCCGATCCTGACGTTGAAATCAATATCCTTTCCGGCCATTTTAACGAGCATGGATACAGCCATGGGTAAATTGATCCACAATGAATAGATCATTACTGTCATAATTCCCGGCGCACTGCCAAAGGGATGGATTGCCATGATAAAAAGGCCTAATAACGACAATAATTTCTCTTCGTGAGCGTAATTTCCGGTTATATATATCAATGTTGTTAACACACTGATTCCTGTAAAAATAAACGTGAGATGTTGAACCTCAATGTCTCCAATGATTGCCAGCCAAATCAATGAAGCAGTAAAGACTACCCCCAGCACATTGCCGGCGTTGAAATAATATACTCCTATCTTAACCTTTATATCAGCAATGAATTTGTACACCACTGCCACAGCGGAGAACATTAACACCAGCATTAACGAAATGGAGTGCTGTTTTACCAACACATAAAATAACCTTGACAAACTATAACTGCCTTCAAGCCCGTCTTGTTTTCCCGTAGTGGTTGTAAGGGAAAACAAAAATTTTATGGAATCCATGAAAATTCCCAGGTGGCCCATTGCTTTCATGATCAAGAGTACGGAGCAAACAGAAGAAAGAAATCCGACAATAAAAACCGATAAGGATCGAATAATCTGCCCTGACTTCTTTTCGAGTATATAGCCGTCATACAAAATAGCGATCGCCATTCCTGCTCCAAGTATATTGGGAAGCCTTGTGAATACATTCAATGCCAGCACTACACCTGATAAAAATAACAATACCACTTTTTGCCGGGTGAGCCCGAAGAACATGAGCCCGGCTGAGGAAAAAAATAGAAGTGCAGAAAGTGTATTGTATTGTATGTCTTTGGGTTCAGTATTGATATATAATGCCAGAATGATAATGGTAATCTGCAATACTCCTCTCGGAACGTAATTTTTTAGCAAACGGTATGTGATGCCAATGGTGGCCACACTCACTACGGCACCCGCCAACCGAAGTCCCCACAACCCCAGACCAGGTGCCATCTTCAATATGCTACCACCCACTATACCGGATAACCAGTAGAAAAAACTGTACTGGACAGAAGAGGGGTCACTGAATATGCGTTGGTAAAAAACTGCATGGAAACCTTCATCCAGAAGATCTAATCCCTGGAAAGTGATGGCAATATGATAGGCTAGCAATACTAAAAAAAACAAAGGTCCATTTATTCCGCGTATAGCAATAGCATTCCTGCCGCCACCAATGGAATATGGCCTCATTCTTTTAATCAATGGGCCTGATGAGGATATCCGATGTACATTATCAGGTAACTTTCTCAGCATTTTCCAAATATTTTTTATATTCCAACACCATCTCCTTCGCGTCATATTTTGCTGCAATCATTTCATGAATGGAAGCTCTGTCAAAATGTGTATGTAGTGCTTTGAGCCAGTTATTTGCCAAAGAATGATCGGATGGATCACTCAAAAAACCATTCTTCCCCTCCAAGATCATTTCCCTGGCACCCCCGATATCAGTAAGCACTGCAGGCAAACCGCAACTCATCGCTTCTAAGGCTGCAATGGAAAAGGTTTCCACACTATGTGAGGTTAGTGAAAATATATCCGCGCCCCAATAAAATGGCCGGAGGTCTTTCTGTGGCCCGGCGAAGATCACATAATCGCTTAGTCCCATTTCCTTGACAAGTGCCTCGGCCTGTGGCCGCATCACTCCTTCACCGGCCAGCAACAGGCATGCGTTTTCACCTTTTTCCTCCCGTAGTATTTTCAACGCCTTTATTGCACCAAGGTGATTTTTTTCTGGCCTGAATGCAGCGGCAAGAATAATAACTTTCGTATCCGGGGGAATATGGTGACCGCTGCGGAATGCAGCAACATCAAATTGAGGAGGAGGCAGTGTCCAGTAATCAAGGTCAATCCCGTTATAGATAACTGTTATAGCGTTTTGTGGTATGTTGAAGTGCTCCCTTGTATAGATCACCTGGTTTTTTGACCCTGCAATAACAATGTCTTTTTTTCGCAACATTGCAACATACAGTTTATGCAGCAGGTGCTCCTTTCTGTTACCATGAATCGTAGTCTGGTAAATAACCACAATTCTCGCGGGTGACCCTGTAAACGTAATGGCCAGCCTCGCATAAAAGAATGCGAAAAAATTGAGGCAGATTATAGCGTCCGGATTTTCATCCCGGATAATACTGCGAATAGTTTGTAGGACGCCAATGTCAAATTTAGCCTTGCGTGGTTCAGCAGTGAACCTGATATTGTCTTTTAGTTCAGACTGCAATACATTGTTATCACTCAGGCTAACAACATGCTGCCGGCGATACTCAGGGTATAATGAGTTGGCCATCAGGATGAGCAGCTTTTCCAGGCCGCCAATCGGAAATGCAGGAGTTACATATAATAGGTTTTTGTCTTTCATTGGTTTTGACTCGATAAGTAAATTTACCCTGAAGCCTGAGCAAGGCCCCCGATTATTGATGTTGACTTACTAAATGATAAATTTTCTGCTATTAATGTCGCCACAAAAAGAAACATTATACTTCCCGTTAGTTCTGCATTGTTGGCCAGCGAGAAAAGGATAATAAATATGATGGCAATTGACATTGGTGAAGTCAAGCTGTTTACCCGGAAGGACCTGATCAGGTAACTATATATCATAATAGACCAGAAAATGAGTCCGGCAATACCAAACTCAATCAACAACATGAGCAGTCCATTATGTGGCGGAAGGTTATTATGCCCGAGATTCCGGGTCACATATCCCCAGAAACCAATGCCAAAAAATTGTTCAACGGTTTGCAGGTCCAGGAAGGCACCGAAGGCATCAGATGAAGCTTCCGTACGCCATTCCATGGCACCCAGTGCATTTGCATTATAGTTCAACCCAAGGTGCTTGTTGAGTACTGCTATCGGTTCATCTATGAGCCGGTCGGTAATGGACTCCATGAACTTTGTATCGAGTGCAAACAGGCTCTGGATCGACATAAAAACGATCAGTGATACGATCAGTGCACTGAAAATGATCATGATCAGCGAAGCCGCCCGCTTCCACCTTGCCTTGTTATTAAACTCTCGGGCAATGATAAAAAACGATATGCCGAATACACCCAATAGCGCACTCCTTGAGGTAGACATCAGAACGCCAAGAAACATGAGCGGCAGTGCAATAAGTGCCAGTTTGCTGGCCAGTTTACCATTAATATATTCAGCGAGGAGCACGGTAAAAGCCATACCGCAGATTAGTCCGTAAAATCCCCAGTTAATGGCCTCCACAATCGTACCATTTTCATCCAGTGTTTCCGGTATACCGAGCAATGATTTATATATCCTCAGAACGGGAAATTCACCTTCCCTCGCATAGGTATATACCAGGTCAGAAAAGCAGATCAGGCCGGCAATGTAAAGGCTTATTTTCAATAGCCTGGTATCATTATACCTGAAGAAAAAATAATACCCGGTATATGCCGAAATAAAGGTTAGTGCGCAGGTACGTGCATAAGAAACAGTGAGCAGGTCATAAAACTCACTCAATGCAAGTGTGTATAGCAGGAATACGACAATCAGTTTTGCGGGTGTCGAAAAAAATGAATCGTGAGGGGAAATATCCATGGGCAACAAGGTCCTGGCAAAAAGCGCAATACCAATCAGGGCCCTGAGGTTAATGGGCAATGCTTCAACGGAAGCGTTCATGTCTGCAATGGTAATCGTAAAAAATACCACAGCAACATACTCTGGCTTCACTACCAGTGCATACAAAAAAATCGAACCTAATATGACGGCAATTAATAACAACACATTTTATTTTATACGGAGGTACGAAGTTTATTTGCAAAAATTATTTTTCTCAGGATTACCAACATAGTCACAAGGTAAATACAATGCACCAGTGCATAACTGATCGTTGCTCCATAAGTACCAAATTTGTTAACGAAAAAAATACCCAATAATATAGAATTGAAAAAATTAAGCAACTCCATAAATATGTACACTTTCGTCATGGCCTTTGCAATCAGGACATAACCGAGTACCCATCCACACATTTTCAATACATCACCAATCAACTGGAATTCAAAAAGCGAATGCATTCCGTTGAACTCGCGGGTAAATAACAGTTGTATAAGAAGATCCCTGCCAAAATAAATCACCGTTATACAGATCAGCAAAAAGGGAATCATCAACTTATACACACTGAAGATTTCATTGCGTATTTCCAATTTGGTTTTCAATTCTGCAAGGCGGGGAAGGTAGTAAACACTCAAAGAAGTCATGATCACAAACAGGTACATAGTCGATATCCGGTTCATACCTTCCCACAATCCGGCTTCATGGATCGACTGTACCTTAGTGATGTAACCTCTCACAAAGAGCTGGCTACCAGGTACAGTAATAGCACTCACCAGTGCCATAACTGCATAATGACTTAGTTTACTTGCTGTAACACGGTCGTATAGTTTGATAAACGAACCCGTTTTGAACCAGGGCGCTTTTCGAACTATAAATAAAGTGAGCAGAAATACGACAGACTGAAAGGTAATGGAGGAAATCAGCGCACCCATGATACCAAACTTCACAGAGAGGGTAACAGTAAACGCAAGTCCGATAAAACTTCCCAGCAAACTGGCCTGCAGGTATCTGTTATAATCTTTAAACCCGTTTATGATAGCAACAAGGAGCGCATTTAGCGCGTAAAAAATGATGGTACCTCCAAAAATGTAAAAGACAAGTTTAAATTTTACGTCATTGAGAATTATCTGTGAAAAGTACTCTGCGCCAAAAATCAATACTAATCCAGTAATGGTGGAGAATACCATCGTGATCCAGAAACCCGTTCCAAGGTAAAGATTATACTTATCTTCTTCATCAGAATGCTCTGACAGGTACTTTGTAATTCCTGCGTTAATTCCGCCATTGGCGACAATAAGCAGGATGGTTGAAAAATTGGTTAACTGACCCAATAGCGCTACACCAGACGGCCCAATAATCACCGAAATAACCTTGATACTAACCAGGCCGGTGATCATTTTTACAACGGTAGAAAGACCGTTTAAAAATGATACCCTTACAAGTTCGGTATTAAGTAGTGATTTCAATTTAACAATGCCGTTCAAAGGTTAGCGATTAGTTTATTATTATTTAAAAACTCAAAATGGCTGCCCTGCCTACCTTTCTCAGGTACGTGTTGGTACTGTGAGCAAAAGCTTCTGTTAGCATGGCGGAGATATATTTCAACTTGTAAGTAAATAGCAGGTTGGAAAACAGGACCTTCTGAAGCTTCCCTTTTTTATAACAAATCACAAACCAACGGTGCAGAAGGAATTTAAAAATGATTGGCCTGTTCAACAGGGGATGAGATTGCGTGACCGCAATGAGTTTCTTCACCCAATCCTCAAGCTCTTCAAACTCATCATCATCCTTAAAAAAGTCTGCGTTAAAAATCAGGAAATGGCTGTGTATATCAAGCTGTCTCTCCGTAAAAGAAATGTTTATGGTAGAAAGATTCCACCTGTTGATTGCTTTAATAGAAGAATACATTTCTGCATTCATCTGATAGCTTACATTTTTTTTGTGGACCCGGTAATAGCATCCGGTGAAAGGCAGGTTGGCAAATTTTGTTTCTCCCTTTAGATCTAAAAACAAATGATAATCTTCTCCCAATACGTTATCCGTGGAATATCGATGTTTTTTAACCAGGTTTGCACGGACCATAACCGAAGAATGGCAGAAGCAGTTTCCCAGGTGCAGGTAGGCCGTTATATCATCATTTTCCTGCGGAAATCTGATGGTGTTCATAATTTCACCCTCTGAGCTGATGACATTAAAATAAGTTCCGCAAAGACCATAGTCAGGGTTAGCTTCCAGAAAAGCAACCTGCTTTTCCAGCCTGTCCGGAAGAGTAAGATCATCACTGTCAAGAACGGCCAGGTACTTGCCCTTCATAATATCCAGACCCAGGTTTCTTGACCTGACAATCCCCAGGTTTAATTTATTATGTACACAAATGATACGTTCATCTTGATAAGTGGAAATAATTTCATCACTGTTATCCACCGACCCGTCGTTTACTATGATTAGTTCAAAATGGGTATAGGTCTGACGTAAAACACTGTCAATCGCCGATTTAAGGTATTCACCATTGTTATACGCGGCCATAAAGACCGTAACAAGGGGATTGGTTAATACATGGTCGTTTCTGGCAGTCATAACAGTACTGGTTAGCACGAAACGGATAATCATTTCATGCAGTCAGACAATTCATTTGTTATCTAACATTGTAAGAATACAGTCTGTATTTTCACAATGATAAGGTAGATGATTAAAAATTTTCCAGTATCAATCAGCAATGCTTATCAGGCTGCTGTCTTTTTTTTCTTTTTATAACCGTCATAGGAAGACTTCACATGATAACCGTATCCGTAACCGTTGCCATAGGCCGACTTGCCGAATCCCCGGTTTTTCACTCCATTGAATACAATTGCCACATTGTCTATATGGAAAGACTTCATTTCTTCATCCAGTAGTTCAATGTGCGCTTTCGGTGTATGGTCATGTCGCACAATATACAATATGAGGTTACTAAAGGGTGCCACAGAAAGGGCATCAGCTATTGCTTTAACCGGTGCTGTGTCAATAATGATATGGTCGTATTTTGCATCCAGGAATTCAAGCAGCTTTTCCAATTTTCCATTACCCAGCAATTCCGAAGGTTCTTCAATAAGGTTACCAGCAGGCAGAATATCCATGTTGGGATGAACATAAGATTCAAAAATAATCTCACTGATGGTCGTTTTACCCGATAAATAATCGGTCAACCCTATTTCCTTACCAATATTGAGCATGCTCGACAATTTGGGCTGGTGTAGATCCAGCTCAAGAAGCGCAACTTTCTTACCGCTTTTTGCCAGACTGATGGCAAGGTTAGAAGAAACAAAACTCTTTCCCTCGCCTTTGATAGAAGAGGTTACCAGTATCCTTTTCGTATTGCCTGCCGGATTACCCTGGTATTTTAAGCTGGTCCTGATCAACCTGAACTGCTCACTAAGAAAACTGCTGTCGGAACCCGCGGTAACCAATGGGTTATCTAGTTTCTCATATATGAGTTCGCCGATGATTGGGAATTTGCTTAACTGCTCTATACTGGTGCGATACAATATTTTTCTGTTCAGTGAATCTTTGATATTGATAAATAATCCTCCAATTACAAATGGAAACACCATGGCCAGCAATCCGAGCAACGGCTTCTTAGGACTCACCGGATAAATGGAAGACGCCGGTCTATCAATCATATAACAATCCGGTAAAGCTGAACTTATAGAGTACGCTGTTTCTTCTCTTTTTTGCAAGAGGAATGAATAGATCTCATTCTTAATATTCTGCTGACGACTCACTTCCACCAGTTCCCTTTCCTTCTTCGGGATGGAACTTACCATAGCAGAATATTTTCCGCTTACCTGGTTCAGGTACGACTTACCGGCCTGCAGTGACTTTTTCTGGTTTCTGATATTCTCCAGAATCTTAGGTTTTGTTTTATTGATATCGTCCTGAATGGCCTGGACGATAGGATTATTTTCTGCAGTAGTTTGCCTTAACCGCTGGTATTCCGATTCTGAGGTATTCAATTTTTCCAACAACTGTGTAAGTGTTGGATCGTTGATGTTCATGGTAGATGGAATGCCACCGCCTGCACTTCCGGAATTAGATTGAACATGGTTTTCGATTTCATCCAATGCAGATAATTTAAGGTTCAGGTCATTTGACTGACGGTCATTCTCCTCGATACTCTGCAAATACAATCGACTTTGCTCGCTAAGGTCAACGGATCCAGACTGATCGCGGTACCGCTGAATACTCCCTTCTACAGAATCAAGTTCGGAACTTACATTCTTTAACCTGTCCTCAATAAAACGAAGCGTTTTGGCGGCTACACCATTTTTCCTTTCTATGGAGGCGAAATTATATGCATCAACGATCTGGTTCAGGATCTCCTCGCCACGCTTTGTGGTTTCGTCCTTGATCTTCATATTCACAACGGAAGACTGACGGCTAACTGCTGTGATCACAAGGGACTGTGAAACATTTTTGATCACTTTATTGAAATCCAACAGGTTGAAATAGAAAGCTGTTGCCTTAAAATCAGAGAATTTTTCAAATTTGTCGTTCTTCAAAAAACGCATTCTGCCATATTTTGTAGGCACTATTTTATTCAGTGGATAAGAGACCCCTTCAACTAACACAGAATTGTTTGCTTCGTTATATACAAAATAGATCTTCTCACTATTTTTTAACGCCTCTGGTTCAGGAACCTCCACGACAATGGGACTGGTCAGGTAGGCCGAACGGGCGATCATTCCACCCCAGCCAAGTTCGGCAGTGACGGGAGCATAGAGTTTCATCTTCTTGATAACCCTTCCAAGTGTTTCGTTTGACTGCAAGATTTCAATTTCGTTCTCCACGATCTTTTTTGTACCGAAAAGGTTAAGGACCTCTTCCATCTTGGAATCTTCCTGTCCTTTTTGCTCATCTTTGATGAGGATACTGGCCGCCGTCTCATACAACGGAGGCGTTACTTTAATATAGAAAAATAACGCACCGAAAGTGAGCAAAAGAATAGCCAGAAACAGAGGCCAGTAAGGCATGTATTTGAATAATGCTTTTTGCAAACCGCTTTTCTCGCGCTCCAGTGAGTTCTCTTTGTGGGTAGACATAATTAATTTTTTTCTGTTGATCAGAATACTCGGTCAAATACAATTATAAATAATGTGGTAAGGCTTATAATAATAGGAAACAAAATCATATTTTTTTCACGCTGTACTTTGTCTTTCGTTGGTTCAACATATAGAACATCATTTGACCTGAGATAATAATACGGGGACGTCAAAAGATCCTTGGAACCCAGGTTTAATCGGGTAGTCTCCTTTTCTCCCCTGCCATCTTCCCTGATCAATAACACGTTATCCCTTTTACCATACATGGTCAAATCCCCCGCCAGACCCAATGCTTCTAAAATGCTGATTTTTTCATTTGGCACGGTAAAAATTCCAGGTCTTGCTACTTCTCCTAACACACTTACCCTGAAATTTAAGTGCCTGATGGTCACTATGGGATCAATCAATAGTTTCCGATCTGTTAACTGTTTTACAATACTGTTGGTAAGCTGAGATTTGGAAAGACCTTCAGCCTTCATGAGACCGAGGAACGGAAATTGTATATAACCGCTGTCATTTACCAAATAACCAACCGTCAGGGTATTGCCTGACTGTGTCGCAATATTCGTGTTGGTTGTAGACTCGTTGGGGGCATTAAAAATTGCCGATGCCTGGGGGTTCAGACTGCTGACCGTAATGCTCAGGAGGTCACTGGTTTGAATGATAGGCTCTACCCTTTTATACGGAGACCGTATCCTGGTATTTCCAATCTCGTCCAAATAGACGATCTTTTTAGTGTTCGAGCAGGAGGCCATGAATACAAGGCCTACCCATATCATTAAATGAACTATATATGTTCTTTTCAAACAATTTATCATACAAGCGGTATTTAAAAACGTGTAATTACGTAGGTATTCAGGTAGATATGAGTAAGCATAGAAGGCAGATAACGTGACCGTGTATCGCCATGTAAATCAAAGGATAATCGGAACAGACTTTCTTTTCTTCTTGTAAGGAATGGCAAATTTAGCGTATTATCCTTAAAAATACAAGCTATGATCATGGTTGCTATAACGCGTAAACTGTCTAATAATATATGCGTACTTATACTTTTAATTCTCATGTGTAGAGCCATATGGTCAAATTGATTAAATTCAGATTTAGATTTATTTATTCACTTTTTTGTGATTATTAAACAGTTGTTAAAGTTTGGCATACAATTTGGCAATTTTTGGAGGTCATCCAACATCCAATATCCAAACTATGAAATCAAATTTTAACGTGATGTCTCTTAGAGACATGGTGAGACTGAAGTACAATGCCTGGTTACCATTGGTTTTGATTTGTATCTTTTCAAACCTCACTTTTTCAGCCAATTCCCAGAGTACTACCCCGATTTCGTTTACACAAATTCCCTTTAGTGATCCTGACATCATCGCTCCTTTTCGTGGAGCCGAGCAATGGCATGATGATTACCTACCCAACCTGATCGGAAATCCCACTGAATCTTCCACCCCTCCAGTTACCTATGACGCATATTCTCGCTCCGGCATTGCCTGGTGGCAAATAGAAAGTTCTCAGGGTGTGTATAACTGGGCTCCATTCGACAGCAGGATGAATGACGCCATATCAAAAAGAAGAAAATTTTCCTTTAATATCATGTCCCTCCATCCCGGAAGCGGACAAGGACCCTCGGCCAATGGTATATACATGACGTACCCGCTGTATTTGCATAATCTTATGCAATCGGAAGTTTCCACCAGCCGGGATTGGGTAACACCTATGTCTAACCACTGGGTGCCGAATTATAACTCACCTAATTTCAAGGCCAGGTTAACCGCACTTCTGAACGCTCTCGCGGCACATATCAGCAATACTTCCTATAACGGCGTGCCATACCGAAATGCGATCGGTTATGTGGATATTGGCATCTTTGGATCATGGGGAGAATGGAACCATTCCAGTGTGATTAATTCTCCTTCGGATTATCCATCAGGAAGGCTTCCTTCCGCACAGTCCATGATCTATATTATTGATGCACATATTGCTGCATTTCCCAATTACCCGCTAGTGATACCCCATGCTGCTTACGATGGCAACAGGCTTTCCAATACACAGGTACCTCCTGAAGTTGGCTACTATGCTTTAACCGCCAGCAACAACTGGGGGAAAATTGGATGGAAAAGAATGAACTGGGGATGGACATATGATTATATCAACTATTCCCTGGAGAAAAATCCAACAGTGTATAACGGTTTACGTTTCGATACGGCTACTGCAAACCGCTGGAAATATGCTCTTGTGTGTGGAGAAGGTCCATGCGGAGGAACAGCTACCGGCGGACCTCACCCGTTTTGGGATGTACCCCGCCAGGTTAAATTTTACCACGCCAGTATGATTGGGAATGGTAACTGGTGCGGTGAAGAAGATCAGGACATCAGGGGCCGGGACAGCCTTAGGATGGCCTTTAAACTATCAGGATACCGCCTTACGCTGGAGGGTGGTTCCATGACCACCAGCCTTTTAAGCGGAGCACAATTTTCGGTAAATTTGAATTGGAAGAACGTAGGCATAGCCCCTGTTTATGAAAACTGGAATGTTACTTACGAGCTAAGGAATACAGCCGGAACTGCCGTTTGGACAGGTGTTTCATCGCTTAAATTAAAACTCTTTCAACCGCTTGCAACGGCTACGATTGTACAGGATAATTTCACACTGCCATCAACTGTACCTGCAGGAAATTATTCTATCGTCATGGTCGTCAAAGACCCTAATAACTACAGGTATCCATTACCGATAGCTATCAGGGGACGTAATGCTGATGGCAGTTACCTGCTCCGTAATGTTACGGTAGGTACCGGTGCTGCTGTTAATGGTGCACCAGTGGCCAATGCAGGAACTAACATAGCGATTACACTTCCCGTCAATTCTGTTAACCTCAACGGATCCGCTTCAAGCGATCCGGATGGATCCATTGCATCCTATGCATGGCGTCAGGCAGGGGGGCCTGGCACAGCGAGTTTTACGAACAACGATATTGCTCAGGCCACCGCTGGCAACCTGATCCAGGGAACGTATACGTTCAGGCTCACCGTGACTGATAATCAGGGTGCAACCTCCACTGATGACGTTATGGTTACCGTAAACGCCGCAGTTGTCACAGCCCCTCCTGTGCTTAACAGTCTGCCGCTGGCCAAAGCAAACAGCAATTTGGCCATCACCCTGCCTGTTAATACCGTCACTATGGACGGACGTACTTCTTCTGATTCGGACGGTTTCATTTCATCGTATTTCTGGCTTCAACAGTCAGGCCCATCAACAGCATCTATTGCACGGCCAGATTCAGCACTCACCACGATAAACAACCTTGTCCAGGGCGAATATATGTTCCAACTAACGGTCACGGATAACCTGGGCGGACAAGGTACGATGAGCGTTCTGGTAACTGTAAATGCTGCAGTGGTAGCACCAACACCGGTTCTTGCCGTAACGCCACTAGCTTCAATAGGCGCTGATTTCTCCATTACACTTCCGCAAAATACCGCAACCCTTGACGGACGGGCATCTACTGATGCAGACGGAACAATTGTTTCTTATTTTTGGCTGAAACAAAGTGGACCCGCCGGTGAAGTCTTTGGATCACAAAGTTCAGCCACCACCACGATATCAAACCTTGTGGAAGGAACCTATATGTTCCAGCTCACGGTGGTAGATAACGATGGTTTGAAAGGAACAGCAAGTATTGTAGTTACCGTTAAACCAGCCCCTCCGGCAGCTCCTGTACCAACAGGTCAAAATATTCTCCCCGTAGCAAACGCCGGACAAGACATCTCGATGGTACTGCCTGTAAATGCATGCACCATGGATGGATCAAAGTCCTATGACCCTGATGGAAGTATTGTTTCCTGGAGCTGGTCAAAAATTTCCGGACCAATCGAATCCACTTTCTTAAACAGAAGTGCTGTAACGTCATCAATAACCGGGCTACATAAAGGAGTGTATGTTTATGAATTAACAGTCACGGACAACAGGGGCGGGATCAGCAAGGACCAGGTTTCCGTTACGGTGATCAAGATCAATGCTGCTCCTTTGGCACAGATAGCAGATACCATAACCATATCTTCCGGAGCGCTGAATACCTCGCTGAATGCATCGGATTCTTATGACCCTGATGGTGTGATCACCAACTTCAACTGGACATATACCAAAGGGCCCAAAGAACCGAAACTGTTCCAACCTGATTCATCGCAAACGATTATTGCCAACCTCGTTCCCGGCATGTATGACTTCGCCTTAACCATAACAGATGACGAGGGAGCTAAAACCAACAAAAACGTAGTCGTAAATGTCCTCAAAAACGGAAGAAAGATATATGTGCCGGAAGTGTCCATATATCCTAACCCGGCCGTGAATGATGTGAATATTACTATTGATACAGAAGCTATGGGAAGAACTACCATTACCTTCTATGATATGCAGTCAAGACCAGTGATGACGGATGTCTTCAGTAAAGGATCTGCAAAATTCACCAGGAAGGTTAATGTATCCAGACTACACAGGGGAACATATACAGTGGTAATACAGTCTGAACAAATAGAAAAAGTGGCAAAATTATTGATCAAACTATAAGAAAATTTAAAAGCTACAATAATTCACATGCTAATACGTTAGCATGTGAATTATCCTAACGACGCCGACCTTTATGAAAAACGCACACAAACCATTTCTGGCCATCATTATCATTGCAGTCTCTATTTTATATACGGTAATGGCATGGATCAGTTAAGTGCCGCAAAAACAAGTCCATGAAAAAAGAACCAATGTTCATGATTTGCTTATTGGTCTCACTATGGGGTGGCCATTCCTCTTGCAGCAAAGACGAAAAAGTTGTACAGACTCCGATTACAAGGACACAGTTATTATCGAAAAACTGGAAACAGACCGATCTGCTGGCGTCCATACCGGGCTCTGCATCTACGAGTGTATTCCTGACCGTCATGGAAGCATGCCAGCGTGATAACATTTGGAGTTTTAAAGCCGATGGAACGTATGTGGTTTCGGAAGGTTCCACCAAATGTCTTCCTTCGGATCCAGACCAGGCTACTTCAGGTACCTGGCTGTTTACAGACGCAGAGACCAAAATAATTATAGATGATGTTAATGAAGTCCCACAAACATTCACCATCACAGAACTGACTACTTCTTCCCTGAAAATTACAGGCACGCAGCTTATACAAGGGAACAATGTGACGGGGACCGCAATCTTTCAACCACAATAGAATAAGATTAAATAAAATCCAAACCGCCTTAAAGGCGGTTTTTTTGTTTCTGGCCGGCTTCGTCAGAAGCAGGTATACAACAAATAACGACCGGTTTTTTAGTCGGTTTTCTGTTTTAACCACATTATTTTTGCGGCATGGAAAAATTAGCAACTGCAGAAATTGTGATCCGTGAATTGCGTGCGGAAGATAATGTTGATATTGCGGGAGTAATTCGGGATGCGTTGAAAGAATTCGGCGCTGACAGACCAGGTACCGTATATTATGATCCCACTACGGATGATCTGTATTCGTTGTTCAGAAAGGACCGATCCTTTTACCAGGTGGCAACTGCCGAAGGTAAAGTTGTTGGCGGAGGTGGAATTTTCCCTTCTGATGGTCTGCCCGAAGGTACCTGCGAACTAGTAAAAATGTACCTCAGACCGGAAGTGCGGGGAATTGGGCTGGGCAAAAAAATGATTGCTGCCTGCCTGCATGAAGCAAAAAAAATGGGATACCACCAGGTATACCTGGAAACCATGCCAGAATTAAAAGACGCATTGAAGGCATATGAAAAATTCGGGTTTGAATACCTTTCCGGTCCCGTTGGGAACACCGGACATTTTGGTTGTGCGTTATGGATGCTGAAAAAGTTATGATTATTTTTTTACCAATTTTCCAAGCCTGCTGATATATACCTGGAATCCAATTCGCATATTAAATCCACCTGTCCCTGCTTGATTTTCCACCTTTGTATTCTTGTATCCCATTATAGTCTCCAGGGCAACGTTGTCACTGATGAATAATGCTATACCTCCTCCAATAAAAAAGCCCACTGCACTTTCTGTACTAGACCCCAATGAAGTTGACAGTTTCGTACTCTGAAAATCCAGGTCAAATTCACCAAAAGGCCTGGCCTTACTTCCGTGAAAATAATACCGTGTGAACGGCCCTATATTCAAAGAAGAAATCTTTGTGGTCCCCAACTCACTGAACTCATAACCCAGCCTTCCACCTAACATAAAATTATCCAGTAAAAAATAACCCGCGTTCGGTGAAACAGAAATTGTGGTGCTGTTTTTAGCTGTATTAAGGCTGAACGTTCCACCCACCAGCCAATCGCCCTTGTCTGTTTGTGCAAAAAGAAACTGAACACAGAGGAGAGAGGCAAGAAGTAATGTAATTTGCTTCATAACGTTAAGTTAATTGGTAAACGAATCTATAGCATATCATTCTACTTTCTTCACTTCATAAACAGGGCTGAATAAATACTCTTTCCCCGAACCTACTTCAATGCATTTGTATCTTTTCCTGACGCGTTCACCACGTTTAAATATCCTTCCATCGCGCAACATAAATAATGCTTCATTGGCTATTTCTTCCACAAAAATCATGTCTTTTTTTTGTGTATCATGGTTTCTGAAAACACGGAGCATGTCGTCTTCGGCACAACTGCTGGCAGCGGGATTCTGTAAAGATTTTGCAATGGCATCACGAATATCGGGCGGAAAAATATCGTGTTGCAAAAAATCGCGCAGTAAAAGGGAAAATTGAGCCTTCCATTCCCTGCCATGGGAAGCCACCCGGTGACCATACCGGTCAAATACCAGGAGGTGTGCTATTTCATGAATAAGGGTATATAGAAAAGCAAATTTATTCAGGTTGCCGTTTACTGATATACGGTGGTTCTTGCCTTTTATGGCATTACGATAATCCCCCAGCAAGGTAGTTCGTTCACGCGTGATCGTTAGGTGGATGTGGAATTGATGAAGATAGGTGCTAACTTGGTCAAAGCAGCCTTCAGGGAGGTATTCCTTAAGTGCATCAAGCGGAGCCTGTAACTTAGCCATTATTTCCGTTCTTGCTCAACTTCAACAGTGCCCTGATTTCAATAAACGTGTACACCAGGTAAAGAAACATCATCGTGAACAAAGAGGGCTTATTCAGATTTCCCTGGTTGATATATCCGTAGGCAAAAACGGTCGCAAGTACCAATACAAACTTGATCATAAAACTTCCGTAAACAGATCTTAAAAAAGCGGGTGTCGTGGTAGCTTTCAACCCTTTTCCAAGGATAAGCAAGGAGATGACCGTCATACCAAATACGATAATGTTACCAATGATCAATATATCGACATTAAATCCCATCGTGGTGAGCCTCTGTCTGAATACTACGATCAATGCATTTAACACCACAAAAAATAACAGAACAGGCCTTGCTGGTGAACCCTTGAACATATGCTATTTGTTTGAAATCCGGCGGATGATAGTATAGATCATCCCGATAATAGCCAGCAAAGGTAAGACCCAGACGAATATGGGCACCGTCCAGTTTAGCCATTGATCTGCTTTGAGCCCGGCAAAAACGGTAATACCGGTCACCACCAGAAACTGGGTGGCCATTCCGGCGTACTGCATCATCACCCGCTTATTGCTTACACTATTTTCGTCGTTATTTGGCGATGGCATGTTTTAGTTCATCCTTAGGCATTTCCACCACACTGGCTTCAGCGCCCATGTGACATTTGCCATTAAAGGTTACAGTAGGTTCAACCTGCAATTTTCCGGCCCTGATATCTCCTTCAATCAGTGCTTTACCGCGAAGGTTGAGCAGTTCTTTAACTTTGATCTTTCCTTTTACAGTACCCAGGATATCAGCATGCAGTCCTTCAATATCGCCTTCTACCTGGCCATCCTGGCCGATTAGGATCTTTGCGGTGCCACGGATGTTTCCGCGTAAAATGCCATCAATACGGACGTCTCCATTACTCACGATATCGCCGGTAATGGTAGTTCCCGTACCAATCAGGCTGTTTCCCGAAGGGGCTGATGATGACACGATGTTTTCAGATTTGGATTTTGTAGTAAACATTGGTATTGGTTTTTATCGGTTTTTAGTCGGTTGTCTTTTCCAGGTTCGGCACCAGGAGCGCAACGGTATCAAGTTTATCAGGTACGTCGCCGTTCAATATCTGCTTCACATTTTCCCAATAGGCCTCCCGATATTTCAATTGTTGCTCCAGGGAATCAGCCCTGATCTTCATGTTCACCATTTCCGTCCGCTCTGCCTCACTGCCGTATCCCGGGATATAATATTTCAATGGCGTGAAAACAATCAATGCCACTGTGAGCCCCACCAATACAACAAAAATTGTGCACAAAGCAATATAAACACTTAACCTGTTGAGTTTGAAGGTGACCAGCTCCTCATAGGTGTCATCGTTCATGATTACCAGCCGGTACCTGTTTCTTAAACGCTGTAATGTTGCTGTTGTATCGATCAGTTTGGCCATCCGCTTCTTTTCCCTACTAAATAACGTAATTACGGGAATTTATTTCAATTTATTGTTGGCAGGATAATTGGGCATGAATGTTTTCCGGAAATAATATAGTTTATCTTTCCGGCGTTATAGTTTTAACAGCCAACACCTACAAAATCAACAGATTCGACTGTAATTTTACTTCAAACAGGACTTTCCTTTGACTAAACGCATTTTCCCTTGTTTTTTTGGGTGGCTGCTTCTATTTTTATGGACGCTGCCCGGGATATCTATAGCCCAACCCGGTGCCAGTGTAAACCTGGATAAGCCCAAGAAATACGAAAACAGGACACTGGCTTCTGAAAAATCTACCGAAGGAAAGTTTAGTCCCGTTAAACGGGCGAATCAAAACCTGAATACAAGGTTTAATTTTGTCTTTAACTCAGAGCGCATCCTGAATGAAGTTATCGCTGGTGCAAAAACACAGCATAAAGACAATTTCGCCAAGCTCCTGCCCTTTTATAACTATACGCTCGACAATACAGCGAACCAGTCGGCCGACCTTGATTCCGTTCTCCTTAAATGCAATGATGCGATTTTATTGCATGACCTGAGGAACGACTGGGTGGATGACCTCTACCTGATGATGGGCAAAGCTTATTTCTACAAAAAGACGTTCGACTCTGCCAGGATCGCTTTTCAATATGTGAACTTTGCGTTTCAGCCAAGGAACAAAGATGAGATCGGCTATAACAAAACGATTGGCAGCAATCTAAATACTACCGGCAACGTATACACGATTTCCACGCCCGAAAAAGGTAATGTACTTACCAAGGCAGTTACCACTGCGCCCGCGCGTAATGAGTCGTTATTGTGGCTGGTAAGGACGTTGATCGAAGAGAAGGCATATAACGATGCGTGGGGGATTATATCTACCCTGGATAAAGACAGGAATTTTCCCTCCCGGCTTTATACCGACTTATACGAATTGAAAGCGTATTGGTATTACGAGCAGGACTTTTACGACAGTGCATCGCGCTACCTCATTAAAGCATTGCCCAATGCTACCGGAATGCTGGAAAAAGCCCGTTGGGAATACCTTATTGCACAGTTATACGAAAATGCCAAAGATCCTACTACTGCAGATCAGTATTATAGTAAAGTGATCGGCCATACCACTGATCCGGTAATGGAAGCCTATGCCAGGATCAACCAGATCAGGATACTTTCTGGAGGGGATGAAGAGAAAAGGATAGCAATGAATATTGAGGAGCTGTTGAAGATGGCCAGAAAGGATAAATACGAAGAGTACCGTCATATCATTTATTATGCTGCGGCGCAGATGGAACTAAAAAGGAATGACCCGAAACAGGCGATTGAATACCTGAAACGGAGCGCGAAATATGGTGAAACAGATCCTGCTTTCCGCGCCGGCACGTGGTTATTATTGGGCGATCTTGCCTATGAGAACAGGATGTATCCAATGGCTGATTTTGGATACGACAGCCTTGACATTTCAGATCCTTCAATTCCAAACCCAGAACAGACCCTCGAACGGAAAAAACTTTCCGCTGAGGTTGTTGGACATATGGATAATATCCGTGTACAGGATAGCCTCATCCGACTTGCTGCAATGCCCGAGGCAGAAAGGAACAGTTATGTTAAATCACTGGTACGAAAACTTCGCAAGGAAAAAGGTCTTAAGGAGGATGAACTGGCTACAGCCGCAGGGGCTTCCTCTACTGTTGATACCAGGATGCCGGGGCTGGACAATAACCAGGACGCACCAGATCTTTTTGCGGCAAACAATGGAAAAGGTGAATGGTATTTTTATAATTCCTCCTTGAAAGCCCAGGGGTTAAGGCAATTTAAAGTAACCTGGGGAAACCGGCCAAATATCGACAACTGGAGAAGGTCTAAAGGAATGGATGTTCCACCATCTCCCCTTGATGCGAATGCCCAGGTAAATGGCTCAGACAGTATCGGCAACAACAATATTGCGCAACCAAGCGAATATACCATTGCTGCCCTTACGGCAAACATTCCCCTTACACCGGAAAAAATTAAAGCAGGCAATGACACGATCGCTTTTTCATATTACCAATTGGGCAAAATCTTCAGGGAGAAAATAGGCGACTGTGAATCACTGATAAAATATAATGAAGAACTGCTAAACAGGTATCCTACATCACCTTATACTGAAGAAGCGCTGTTTGGGTTATATTATTGTCATCAACAGGCAGATAATGCCGCCAAA
>JANMMA010000185.1:0-2218 GCA_031372815.1 Sphingobacteriales bacterium | reverse complement strand
GAAATGGGTCAAAGAAAAAATGTCCAAACTTGATTAAGGTTATCAGGCCCCTGCCAGGAATAACGCCACTAGTATAATCATTGTAGCTCAAACAAATACAACCGTCTTAGCTGCACTTTATTACTCGATCCATTCCCCCTCAACAACTTCAAAAGGTATCGCATTGCTGAAGAAAGAATGTATCTTTTGTAATACACCTTCTACCATAGCATCAGGACACGAAGCACCTCTGGTGACCAAAATGCGGACAGGCATGGTTGAGGTGAGCCAGTTTTCAATACGGGATTCCAGTTTGGTTCGCCAGTTAAACTGAAGAAGGTTATCGGTAGACAAAACATCGTCAGCTGAGCGAACGAAATAAGTGGGCAGTTTTTCTTCACACAGCTCCACAAGATGCGATGTATTACTGCTGTTTCTTCCGCCTACTACTATGGCAATATCGGCTTCCTGGTTCAACATTCCTGAAACTGCGGTTTGGTTGTCGTTCGTGGCATAGCAAAGGGTATCCCTGGTATCTGCAAAACGTTCACCAATTTTTTCTTCGGTTAGGCTATACCGTTGACGTACCAGGTTTTTCAGGTAATCTGCTATAGCCTGCGTGTCACTCGCCAGCATCGTGGTTTGGTTAACCACGCCAAATTGTTGCAGGTGGCGGGAAGCATCAAAGCCTTCAGAATACCGTCCGTTAAATTCTTTATAGAACGCTGACGGTTGTTTTTGACCCGTTATATATTTTCCCAGTTCGATGGTTTCATTCATATCGTTAATCACCAACGTAGGAGCGTTCAAAGCACTGTGTGAGAAAGTGGCCCTGGTTTCTTCGTGGGTAGGTTTGCCATGAACGATAATGCTATACCCTTTGCTGGCGATTTGTTCTGAACGGTTCCATACTTTTTCCACGAAGGGACATGTGGTATCATATTTTTCTATCGCTATTCCCAGCGCTCGAAGTTTATTCTCAATATCGAGCGTGGTCCCGAAGGCCGGTATCAACACAATATCTTCTGCACTAAGGCTGTCAAAAGGTATTATCGTTTTTCCATACGTGTCCATAAGAAAACGGACACCCCTTGACTGCAGGTCTTCATTGACAAAAGGGTTATGGATCATCTCACTCAGCAGGTAAATATTTTTACCGGGATTTTCATCGACGGTCCTAAAGGCAATTTCAATGGCATTTTCAACACCATAAAAAAAACCAAAATGTCGCGCAAGAAAAAATTGCACACTACCAAAATCAAGAAGGGTGGGGGAGAAATCCTTTTTTAGCTTGTCGAGCTGTTTGCGTTTCCACTTTATCCCGCTAATTAGCGGACTCCTGTAATTAACCGGTACATTAAAGGTTTTCATCAGGATGCAAAGTTAGTAAGGTTTGGCGTTATGCAATGCCTTAACTATCTTGACGTCATGTCTTTTCCCAAATTGTCCTGGGTTCACCAAACCAACGTTTATGAAGTAAACCTTCGGCAATACACTCCTGAAGGGAGCCTGATCGCATTCATGCGGCACATGCCGAGGTTGAAGGAAATGGGCGTCCACACACTATGGTTTATGCCTGTAACCCCCATCAGCCTATACAAAAGAAAAGGTAGCCTGGGAAGCTATTATGCATGCTCAGATTATACTTCATTTAATCCTGAGTTCGGGAGCCTGCATGAGTTCAAAGCCCTGGTGCAACTAGCCCACGAGATGGATATGAAAGTGATCATCGATTGGGTGGCGAATCATACAGGGGCTGATCACGGTTGGACCAGAACGCATCCGGAATTTTACAAATTAAATGAGCAGGGACAGTTCTTTGATAAGAACGGCTGGGATGATGTATATGACCTGAACTATGATCATCAGCCATTAAGAAATGCAATGATCGAATCCATGAAGTTTTGGATTCGTGAGGCAGACATAGATGGCTTCCGGTGTGATATGGCAATGCTTACGCCAGTTGACTTTTGGAATGAAGCGAGAACTTCTTGTGATGCCGTGAAGAAACTATTCTGGTTGGCAGAATGTGACCAATGGAATGAAGCGGTTTATCTTGACGTATTTGATGCGGCCTATACCTGGAAATGGATGCACGTTACACAGGAATATTATCAGCGATCTTTTCCCATACATACTTTAGTTGACACCCTTTACGGGTACAATGGACTAAAACCGAAAAATGCTATCCGGGCATGGTTTACCAGTAATCATGATGAGAACAGTTGGAATGGTACCG
>JANMMA010000116.1:0-9515 GCA_031372815.1 Sphingobacteriales bacterium | reverse complement strand
ATTAAATCGACTGCTGAGCCAGAACACCGGAATTAGCAGAAACATAGCTATATAAAGAACTTTTTCCGACTCCTTAAATTCATAGTACAGTTTCCTTATAAGCGGACTTTGTTTACCAAATTGGCTTATACTCGGCAAAGTACCACCCTGATTGATATTCCTTTCGAAAATATAGTTTGAAGGCTTACCATTAAGGAAAAGCGGGTCGTTATTGTTTCCATTTGCGACCATAGTATTTTCGCTTACACTTAATGAATCAACGAGCTTACCGGGATTGATTGAAATGAAGGCCGTTCGAAAGTTAGAAAATTTGTTACCTCCTATCTTCAAGTCAGAAATTTTGCTATGCCCGGTTAACTCTATTCCAAACATCGGTTCCCGACCCTTCGCCGGAAAAAACTCATTATCAGTTATCGTAATGTCGCGAGCAACAAAGGGCTTGTCGCCCTCCTTGATGTCTCCACAATCAAACAAAATACCCTTACTATTATTTCCCGGACCGTCTTCCCGCCCAAGGTTATAAAATTTGTTATTATGGACCTTAATACTAGTTAGCACGGAATTTTTCTGTGCGTAGAATAGTACTGCCCCGGAAATGTTACTAAAACTGTTATGCTCTACAATAACATCAGAAT
This sequence comes from Sphingobacteriales bacterium, assembly GCA_031372815.1. Classification (GTDB taxonomy): domain Bacteria; phylum Bacteroidota; class Bacteroidia; order Chitinophagales; family Chitinophagaceae; genus Pollutibacter. Next base: position 8,880 of record JANMMA010000116.1, on the reverse strand, counting down.
TTGAAAATTCAAAAATAATTCCGCTTTCGTAGAACTTACTTAGCTGCTTTTGGATCACCTTATTATCGTGAAACCACACGCCATATTTATAATCACCCTTACTAGATATAACAATATCAGTTGCACCCTGGATGGTATTATCAAATATCTCCACCATACCCACTACGTTCCAAAGTTCGATGGCAAAATCCCAGCCATTATCACCTCCAAACTTTCCCACAAAGGGTTTCTTTGAAATATTGTTTTTGAATATTCTGGTACGTTTCAAAAACCCGTTATTTATATACTTTATTGGAAACCCGTTATAGCCGTCCGGCCGGCTCTCCTGGCTAATGAAATTGTTATAAATGTCCATACTGTCCTGGCCTCCAAGATTAAGGCAACCTCTACCATATTCATTTCCGTTAATGTTATATGCCGCACAGTTTATTAATTCATTATCATGGAAGGAGTTTCCAATGGAATAGATACCGGGAGGCAACTCCTCGTTATCGATGCGACCGGTGAAAATGACACCACGATCGCGAAAATCCCTGATCAGACAATCACGGATTTCAACGTGGTTTCTCCCCGCCACCTTGATAGCCCAGGATGTGAACAAATTTTGGCCGTCGAAGGTCAGTCCGGAGATATGTTGATTGCCATTTGTGCCTTCGGGGCTTCTCAATGCCAGAATAGGAATCCATTCATCACTGAAGCTACTCTGAAGAATGGAACCCTTTCCCTCGCCTTCAAGGCTTACCCCTGGTGCCACATAACAAGTGGCATTCTCCCTATAAATTCCTGGTAAAACGTGAATGATACTACCTTGCCGATTAACAGCAGAGGAGGCCTTTGATAAGGAACGCCAAGGAAGGCTTTTACTTCCGTTCCCCTCGGTATCGCTTCCATTGGGACTAATATAGAAAGTTTGGGATGTGCCTCTATTAAAAGCAATCAGCAGCAATACAATAACCACTAATCTTCCAAACAATAAATTCAATCTACTAGCTGGTTATCTTTTACGACGGTTATATAATCATTTACAACTTTTAAAGACGGGTGAGCTTTTTGAGGCTTAACGGCATTTAGCTTATGTTTAAATAGTTCTCTCATAATGATATATAAAAACAGACTGTTGGTAACGAAATACCGCTTATATAATCGTGCAGGCTCCTTATACAATCGATACAACCATTCCAGGCCATGCGTCCGCATCCACACTGGGGCTCTTTTTTGCATCCCGATGGTAACCGGTAGAGCACCACCAATCCCCGCCATGACACCCTGTATTTTTCCCTTCATTTTGGCAATAAATCTCTCTTGCTGCGGGCAGCCTAGTACTACAAATATCAAAGCCGGATTTGTTGCATTTATTTTTTCAATGATAACACCCTCTTCCATTTCAGTGAGTGGCCGGAAAGGTGGACTGAACATCCCCGCAATTTTCAGCGTTGGGAACTTAGCACTTAAATATTCAGCCGTCATGTCAAGCATCTTCTGTGTGCCGCCATAAAAATAAACAGGCAATCCTTCACGATCCATGACCCTTAGCAAATCAGGAAATACATCCATTCCGGCCACCCGATCCTGCCTGATCCCATAAAAAAGCCTGAGAATCCATGCAATGGGCTGGCCGTCTGCTGTGACGATATCGGCATTGTTGATGTTTTCCAAAAAGCTTTTGCTACGGTAGGCTTCGATATACATATGCACATTGGCAAAATAGACAGCAGAAGACTGCTTTTCAATAGCCATCTCTGTTATTTTCTCAATGAACATTTCGTACTTGCCGGTAGAAACATGAAAATTTATAATCTCCTTTTTTGCAACTTTGGTTAGCACGCTGGTTGGGTTTTTGGTGTATGGCAAAAAAATAATTTACCTAAATGCTTTTGAGTTGAAGAAAAGCATCTATAGTACCCGGACTGAAACTAAAAATAAATAACAGTTTTACTTAAGGTAGGGAAAGACGCGTACTGATAGGGACAGACAATTGATCTCACAGCAGAAAAAGCAGTAAATGCAATTTCACCTCATGACATCAACGTTAATATTCTATTTTATGATACAAAGCAATAAATAACAGGGAACTAAGCAAATAACTTTTCGAAGGACTAATTGGTCATGCAATATCATAAATTTCATTCAAACAAAAAATATATTTTTCAGGACTAAAATTATTGAATATCGAATTTCTGGCCTCTTTACTCAACAATTGCAAAAGAAGCCGGTCTTTTCCTAATTTTTCAATTGCCAAAGCTATTTCCTCGCTGGGATTGATGCCCAGCAGGATACCATTTTCCGCATTTTTTACAACAGTACCTATAGAACCAATATTGGTGACAACTGGCACCAGTCCAAATGACATACTTTCCAGTAATGCCATGGGCAGCCCCTCGTACAAAGAAGGCAACAAGAAAATGTCACAATTACTTAATAATGAATTTTTTGTACTGCCGGAAACAACACCGCAAAAAGTAAATTTATCGCCCAAAAGCGTAGAAAATTTGGTGGTATATAGTTTCTCCTGCGGTCCGGTTCCAGCCATAAAAAAAGAAAAGGAAATGTTCTTTCCAATAAGTATGATCATGGCTTGGTATATAAGCTCAAGACCTTTATCAGCATGAATCCTACCTAGAAAAAGAAGATTAAGCTTATCTTGCGAAGCATAGTTCCGATTTACCTTCCTGGCAACAGAAAGATCAACACAATTGGGCAAGATAATAATATTATTTATTGAGAAATTGTGTAATAAAGCCTCCCTTTCCAGCATACTCAGCACCAGGACAGGAATATTACGCGTAAAGACTGATCTTAATAGTATTCTCATCCATGAAGGCGCTTCCGTCTTTAATAAGAATTCACCTCCATGCACATGTAATACTATTCTTTTCCTTATTAATTTTGCGTAGAGGATCAATGGCACATCCCTAATTATTGATGGCTTTGAAAAAGCTAAATTGAAATGCACTATCGAAACATTTCGCGAACTGACAATTGATATCCACTTTAATGTAGTAATAATAACTTTTCCCAGCCATTTGAGCCCCCTTTTCTCATTATCCTTCCGGCCAATTTCAAAATGTCTGTAGGTATATTTTGAATTTTGATGTATAATAAAATTTGTAACGGATGAAATTCCGCTTACATTGAAACGCGTATCAAGGCTGGGTGCAGTAATCAACACAATCCTGTTGCTCATATTAATTGACTCGTGTAAAATGCTCAGTTTTTTGCAACATTGTTCTTCGCAATAAAAGTCCCAAGTTCCCCTGCCTTTTCCACATAGTTGAAAACACTGAGCGCTTTCTGTTTACCTCTTTTGGCAACCAACAGTGCATCATCGTATGAATTGAAGATACTGATCACTTTTTCGGCTATTGCTTCCGGTTGATCAGGTTCAACAATAAAAAGGTCATGATTATTGGTAAAATAACTTTCTATATCACTCACTCGTGTAGCTACTATAGGTCTTTCAGTCATACAATATTCTCCCAGTTTCCAGGGAAATCCATGGTTTGCAAAGGCACTGCTTGATCTACAAGCAAGTAACACATCCGCGAGCAAATTATAACTGATCAGCTCATAAGAACTGACAAACCCGGGTAACTGAATGCATTCTTGAAGTCCAAGCCGTTTTATATAGACATTTATTTCAGACATAAACTGCGGATTGGCATTTTTTCCGGTCATTACAAATATTGTATCGGGAAAAGACTGCATAATCCGGGCAAATGCATCGATCAGATAATAAATGCCATCCTTTTCACCGAAAGAACCACTATATACTATCAAGCGCTTGCCATTAAGTGATTGCTCAATTTGTTGTTTTACCTTAACAACACTTTCAATACCTGTTACTATTTGCATGTTATCGATAACCAGTATTGGACTAACCAGAATTTTTGATGATGGTATATATTTAAGGTAATGACTCCGCAGATTAGATGAAATCACGATCATTCCTGTTGCAAAAAAAGACAAATATCTTTCCGTTATCCGCTGGCTCCAGCCATTCAGTCGACCTACAATACCGCGATAATCACCGCTTAGCGATGCTTTCTCTACCATCCAAAAATAAATCGGTATTCTAAAGAGGTAACAAACAGCAATGATTGGGCTGTCACGTAAGATATCCACAATTCCACCCAGTATTACAGCATCCAGTTTACCTCTTTTTTTTCTTCGGTACAGCAGATGAGCAGAATGAATGGCGCCAATATAGATGTCCAGGAATCGAAGTGACTTGCTGATATTACGACTATACCTCACAAACACATATGGTATCCCATCAAAATGGCCATATTTTTTTTTATTCGATGAAGCCGCTTCCCTTTTTCTGCCATAGGGAATCACCAGGGAAGCATCTATATTGTTTTCCCTTAATCCTTTTAACAAGAGACTGCAATGCACACTATGTGCTCCACCATGGGGAAAATCCACGGCATCAACCAATAATACCTTCACAAATTATAGATTTATACGCGCCCAGATACTATCTACTGTTGATGTGTGTAAGTAAGTAATTGCTAAGCGCATGGCCCGTAAGTACGTGGCCACGGTTATTCCAATGACCATCTACGCCATTTACATAATCTTTTTCTGTATATAGATCAACAGTTTCCACATATGGAATAGAAAGACTATCCAGTATGCTGACAGCTTGTTTATAATAGGATCCTTTTTCTTTGATATCACGAACCGTCGGAATGACTAAAACAATTAGTTTGGCATTATTAGCCCTTGTATAATGGTCAAGCTCTTTCAGGTAATTTGAAGTTGCCTCGTATTCGTGATTTAATATTTTTCCCCGCTTCCCACTAAACCTGTTTCCAAGCTTCACAACCATATCCGATGCAAAGGACAGAAATCTGCTCCTTGCAAAAATAATTTGCAAAAAAGAAAGTTCCTCTGCAGGATAGGTTCCTGTGGCTTTCCTGACAGCTTCCTTTGTGGAAATCTCAAATGGCCTGAAATTAGGATCATAGTCCCAAAGATTGTAACATGAAGCCTGCTTAGTAAAGACCATTTTAGTGAAAGGAATCAAATTATCTGAAAAATCATTTCCAGTATAAAAGCCAAGAATCACAATATTTGATTTCTGTAAAGGCAAAAATTTCCTGGTCGTGAATATTGCATGATTAGTTCCTGTGCCAGGAATTCCTGTGTTCCAGACTAGCGTAGAATGTTTTTGTTTCAAGTCATTTTCCATAACTTCCACGTAAGAACTGTCTAGGTCAGATGATGCCCCCCAGGTAAAACTGTCACCATCCAAGAGTATCCTAAGGGAATCGCTTAATGGTGATATTTCCGAAAACTCATCTTTATCGTGATAACCTTGGCTGTTAACAATTTTCAGCCGATGATAATACCATGCTTCATTTTGTAGAAAAGCCGAGTCTTCTTTTCCTGCTTTGCCCTTAACATATCTGGGCCCATTTACGTTATCACATGTCCACCAACTTGCCTGTTCAGTTGAAAAATGTTGAAGCCTGGCATAATGGGAGTCATATTTTACCATATATAACCCGAGTTCAAAAAGGAGCACAATGGTGAACGAGAGGAAAATCAGGGTAAACAGGATAAACGTTATTTTCTTGAACCTTGACATTTTCAGTTTATCTTTTTCTGCCATTTAATCCAACTTAAATTCTTCTTTCCAGTTTGTATCGTTAATGAGTTTTTCCTGTTTGGTTTTATCGAAAACATAATCACCCATCACCAAAAAATCCATCTCTGTACGCATAAAACACCTGAATGCATCATCTGGCGTACAGACTATTGGTTCGCCCCTCACATTAAAACTGGAATTCACCAGCAATCCGTACCCTGTCTGGTGTTTAAATTCATTAATCAGTTGCCAGTATCTGGGATTTGTTTTTCTACTTACACTTTGTATACGAGCTGAATAATCTACATGGGTTACTGAAGGAATATCTGAACGCAAGTGATATAATCTGTCATACAATTCCAATTTATGATAATTTTCCGGAAGCGGTTTGATATGTGATTTCTGTACAGGAATTACCAACAACATATAAGGTGATGGCCGGTCGAGATCAAAATACTCGGTAATATCTTCTTCCAGTACAGACGGTGCAAATGGTCTGAATCCTTCACGGTACTTAATCTTTAGATTCATTTTTTTCTGCATTTCCGGATTGCGGGCATCTCCCAGGATACTTCGTGAACCTAATGCCCTTGGACCATATTCCATTCTTCCCTGGAACCACCCTACCACATTCCCTTCTGCCAGCTTTGATGCTACCAATTTCGTAAGCTTATCATACGCTGTAAAATATTCAAATTTTGCACCGTATTTACGTGCGGTTCCCATAATTGCTTTATCATCATATTCAGGTCCCAGGTAAGCCCCATTCATGGCGTCTGCAACATCCTTGTTGATCACTCTTTTTTCTCCTTTCCAGAGATACCATCCAAGATAAGCAGCCCCCAGTGCTCCCCCTGCGTCACCCGATGCCGGCTGTATCCATATATCCTTAAATAGTCCTTCTTTAACTAATTTTCCGTTTGCAACACTGTTCAATGCAACGCCGCCAGCCATCACCAGGTAATCACTATTGGTAAGTTGTTTTGCTGTTCTGGCCAGTTTGATCACAATTTCTTCTGTGATCTGCTGGATGGCCAAAGCCATATTCATGTAATCCTGCGTAATGTCTGATTCTGGATTACGGGGAGGTAAACCGAACAACTTCGTCCAGCCTTCGTTATTCGTCATTTTTAAACCTGTTGCATAATCAAAATATTTCATGTTAAGCAACAGGGATCCATCTTCACGAATATCCACAAGCTCTTTCAGGGTAATCTCCTTAAATCTAATAGTTTGTTCAGCTTCCGGATTGCCATAAGGAGCCAGCCCCATCAATTTATACTCACCACTGTTTACCGCAAAGCCTGTGTAATATGTAAAGGCGGAATACAATAAACCAAGTGAATGGGGGAAATGCAGTTCTTTCAGCATTTTTATGGTATTGCCACTTCCATACCCTATTGTAGTAGTTGCCCATTCCCCTACCCCATCAATGGTAAGAATGGCAGCATTTTCAAAGGGTGAGGGATAGAATGCACTTGCGCCGTGTGAGAGGTGATGCTCCGGGAATAATACTGGAATTTTCGCATAGCCTAACTTTTTGAATTCATCCTTCAGCATTTTTTTCATGAAGAGTTTCTCCTTGATCCAAACGGGAACAGAAGTCAGAAAACTAAATAATCCTTTGGGAGTAAAAGCATGGTATGTTTCAAGCAACCTTTCGAATTTGATGAAAGGTTTATCATAAAATGCTACCGCAGCAAGATCTTTAAATTCAATTCCTGCTTCATTCAATACATAACGTACTGCGTGTTCCGGAAAACTTGAATCGTGCTTTTTCCTCGTAAAGCGCTCCTCATGCGCGGCCGCAATGATCTCTCCATCGCAGACAATGGCCGCAGCGCTGTCATGATAATACGCCGAAATACCTAAAATAAATGTTGCCAACGCAGTTAAATTTAATTAGAAAAGTGTATAAATAAATGGTGCAATTGCTGAACCGGCAGAAAGAACAATTAACAGACCAAATATGAGCAGCACAATGATTAGCGGAAGCAACCAGAATTTTTTACGCACTTTCAAAAAGGCCCATAGTTCATGAAAGAATTCCATAACAATAATTTAAAATATTTAAAAAGGGTTGACCATATCTTCGGCGATAAATTCATGGTTGCGTGTAACCATAACTGATGAATTATCTTTTTTGAAAACCTTCAAAAGCATAGCATCTTTACCCATCATTCTCCTTACGATCCCAACTGGCATAAGTACAACAACGTATACCAACGTCAGCAGAACCTTTGAGATCACTTCACCGATCAATGCAGTAACTCCAAACCACAATATGGCTATTGGGTAGTAGAGCATCGGGAAGGACATATTGATAACCAATACAGGAATTGCCAACAAATAAAATGAATTGTTGGCGGTAAAATAGCCTGCTAACAGGCAGATGAGCGACATAGCCATACCCGTATCCGTAGCTTCCTTTTTGGAAATTTTCCGTGAAAAAAAATGATCATTGAGAAACTTCATCATGGTTGGGGATTGAGTTACCGGCTCACCGGCGGTTGTAATATATTTATTTCACTGTGATTTTTACCACCTGCTTTGATATCCATGAAAATGTCTTGGTGATCCCATCAATCAGGGGTGCAGAAGGTGACCATTTGAGTTTTTCCTTAATTAGCCTGTTGTCGGAATTTCTTCCCCTTACGCCAAGCGGGCCATCAACATTCCGGATATTAATGATTTTACCCGAAATTCCAATGACCATTTCGGCAAGGTTGTTGATAGAAATCATTTCATCTGAACCTATATTTACCGGACCGCTGAATTCAGAATGTGTAAGTTTCAGAATGCCCTCTATACACTCGTCAATATAAAGAAAAGAGCGCGTCTGTTTCCCGTCACCCCATACTTCAATTGTTCCTCCACCATCCGTTTCAGCTACTTTACGGCAGAGCGCTGCAGGAGACTTTTCCTTTCCGCCCCTCCAGGTACCCTCTGGGCCAAAAATATTATGAAACCGGGCAATATGCACATCAATTCCATGATTTCTCTGATAGGCTAAGTATAACCTTTCGCTGAACAATTTTTCCCATCCGTATTCACTGTCAGGAGCCGCAGGGTAGGCTGATTCTTCGCTACATTTCGGGTTATCGGGGTCAAGTTGATTGTATTCAGGATACATACAGGCAGATGATGAGTAAAATACTTTCTTTACTCCTGACTTGTGCATAGCATCAAGAATATTTAAATTGATCGTTGCAGAATTATGCATCACATTTGCATCATTTTCGCCGGTAAAAATGTAACCTGCGCCGCCCATGTCGGCAGCCAGTTGG
>JANMMA010000101.1:0-4677 GCA_031372815.1 Sphingobacteriales bacterium | reverse complement strand
TGGCAGTGGGCATTCATCATAACGGGTGCCATAGGCCTTATATGGTTAATATTCTGGTGGATATTTTACGACAGTCCGGCTAAGCATAAGAAAGTATCCGCATCTGAACTCGCCTATATCAATGCTGACGAAGCAAAGGATGAGGCAAATGGGGCGAAGGTAAAGTGGGTCGAATTGCTGCGATATAGGCAGACCTGGGCTTTCGCATTGTTGAAATTTTTTACTGATCCCATCTGGTGGTTTATCTTATTCTGGCTTCCTTCATTCCTGAATAAACAATATGGAATGACCAAACTCGAGCTGGCCTTTCCTATTGCGGTCGTATACACGATGGCCATGTTCGGGAGTATTGCCGGAGGCTGGTTATCCGGATACTTTATCCAGCGCGGATGGCCATTGTACAAAGCCAGGCGAACTGCACTGTTGATCTTTGCCCTCTGTGCATTACCAATGCTAACCGCCCAATGGCTTGGATCATATAATTATTGGTTTGCTGTAATCATCATCGGACTAACAGCTTCCACACACCAGGCATGGTCGGCCAATATCTTCACCACGGTATCTGACATGTTCCCTAAAAAAGCTGTAGCGTCTGTTGTTGGTATTGGGGGAATGATAGGATCGATAGGAGGTATTATTATCGCCCGTACAGCAGGGTTATTGCTGGACCATTATAAAGAACTCGGAAAAATTGAAACCGGTTATTATATCATGTTCATTATTTGCGCGCTGGCGTATATAATTGCCTGGGGAGTGTTCAGTTTGCTGGTTCCAAAAATGCCGAAAGCGGACATATAGAACCAGGCCCTTCAAACGGTGACCAATGGAAATATGAATTATGATTTTGTGGAATTCAGATTGAAGAAATGAACTTTCACTGACCACTAATAAAACGGTAGCCTACGCCAGATTCTGTAAGCAGGAATTTCGGATCATTTGGATCCAGCTCGATTTTTTTCCTGATTTGTGCAACAAAGACGCGCAGATACTGCGACTGGTTTATATACCCCGGTCCCCAGATGGCCCGAAGCAAATACTGGTGCGTTAAGACCTTCCCTTCATTTTTCACCAGCAGTCCAAGCAGGTTATATTCTGTTGACGTCAGCTTTACAAGTTGTCCATCTTTTTTTACAGTGCGCGCAGAAAGATCAACTTCAAGGTTACCAAAAAATGCTACCGTTTCTTTTTCATCAGTATTTGCCATGCGTAGTACAGAACGTATTCGGGCCAGCAATTCTCCTGTTCGAAATGGTTTTGAGAGATAATCATTAGCGCCATTGTCTAATGCCCTGATGATATCCTCTTCATTTTTAAGCACCGACAAAATGATAATGGGATTTGTATACCACTGGCGAAGGCTTTTCAAAACCTGGTGCCCGCTTTGATCTGGAAGCCCAAGGTCAAGTAAAATCAGTTCCGGGGGGTGATTGGCAGCCATGATCATTCCTTCTTTGGCCGTAATGGCGGTCTTGATAGCATAGCCATGGCTTTGAAGTGTTATCTCCAACAGCTTTCGCATCTGTGGTTCATCATCGATAACAAGAATCTCTGCTTTATTCACAGCATGGATATTTTCGGATGATTAGTTTTCACTGGCACCGATACACAAAAGCTCGCACCTTTCCCTTTTATCTTGTTCAATTCGACGGTTCCATTCAGGGCTTCTGTAAAGCCTTTTACTATGGAAAGGCCCAGTCCGGATCCCGAAGTAGCGGGATTTTTCGAACGGCTGAATTTATCAAAAACGTCTTTTCGGTCAATACCAGTGAATCCGGAGCCATCATCCTCAATCATAATTTCCAACAAATCGGCATGCTGGTTCACGGTGATATCTATTTTACATGATGGATCAGTATGTATGGCGGCATTGTTTAGCAAATTATACATTACCTGGTCGAGCATACCTTTATCAATACTACAGAGCGGCAGATTTTGGTCGATGCTGATATTGATTTTTCTCCTTGTACTGTTTTCTTCGACCCTTTTTACAACGTCGTAAACAAGTTCAACAATATCACACCAGTCTTCTTTAGGTTTGATATGGCCCGACTCGAGCCTGGATATATTAAGAAGGTTTTCCACCTGTTGATTGAGCCTTAGGGAAGCCTTAGATATCTCGGATAATAATTCCTTTTTATGAATGTCTGTCAGGTTAAGGTTGGATTGCAGATTATCCGCTGCCCCGATGATGGCGGCTATGGGCGTGCGTAATTCGTGGGACAGTGAATTTAATATGGTGTTGTATAGTTTTACACTATTTGCCCGCTCTTCCCTTAACCTGGCTGCTTTCTCAATTTGCCTTATTTTATACGATAGTATGCCGCTGATCATGGCAATAATAAAATACATGATCAGCAAGATGGTGTCTTCTGTATTGGCTATGTGTAAGGTGAACCTGGGGGGAATAAAAAATACATCCCATATCAGTGCGCTTAATAAGGCCGCAAGCAGAACAGGAAAAATGTCAAAGATAACGGCCAGCAAAGACACCGACAGCAAGAGCACTAGCGCTGCGACATGATATCCGATAAAGGACTGAAACAAATAGCAGACACCTGCAACAAAAATGATCACTGCAGTGCTGAACAGGTATTGCCTGTTTTTAGATAATGTATTGAACAGTAATTTATTCACCAGGCAGAACTTGGTACAAATGTAATTGTAAAATCCTGCCTGGCCTTGTATAACCGCGGCCCTGTAGTGTAAAGATTTTATAAGGATTTAGGAGCCACCATACACTTTCGTCCCAACCAGTTATAATTTCGTGTCGTAAAATTATTTCATGTCAACGCACAATCGAGTATCCGTAGCCGGACTTCTCATTGCCCTCGGAATTATTTATGGCGATATTGGTACATCTCCCCTGTATGTTTTAAATGCCATTATTAGTGAAAAGACTATTTCTTCGGAATTAATCGTGGGTTCGCTTTCACTTATTATTTGGACGCTCACATTGCAAACTACGGTCAAGTATGTGATCCTGACACTGCAGGCGGATAACAAAGGGGAGGGCGGCATTTTTTCCCTTTTTGCATTGGTTAGGCGGCGAAGGAAATGGCTGGTCATTCCGGCAATGATGGGAGGTGCGGCACTGCTTGCAGACGGGATGATAACCCCGCCAATTACCGTAACCTCAGCCGTAGAAGGCTTGAAGCAGGTTCCTGCACTGCATCAAATTAGCCAGTGGACAGTTATATATATTGTGATTGGTATTTTGACCGTATTGTTTTTCGTACAACAATTTGGTACTGCTTTAATCGGGAAACTTTTTGGCCCTATCATGACGATATGGTTTGTTATGCTGGCCTCCCTCGGATTATTCCATCTATTTGATGACCTGAGCATATTTCGTTCGTTCAATCCATATTACGGTATCAAACTGTTGGCTACATATCCAAAAGGATTTTATTTATTAGGCGGTGTTTTTCTTTGTACAACAGGTGCTGAAGCATTGTACTCCGATCTTGGCCATTGCGGCAAATGGAACATTCGATATTCATGGATCTTTGTGAAGTCGTGTCTCATCCTGAATTACCTTGGCCAGGGGGCCTGGTTGCTCAGTCATCATACCGGCGAACTTATTTCATCTGATAAAATTGAAGCCGGATTCAACCCTTTTTATAGTCTTATGCCACAATGGTTCTTATTTATAGGTATTGCCATCGCCACAGCAGCTTCAATCATTGCCAGCCAGGCATTGATCTCAGGTTCTTTTACGCTGGTTAGCGAGGCCATGCGGCTTAATCTATGGCCAAAGATGAAGATCAATTATCCAACCGAAGCCAAAGGACAATTGTATGTTCCGGCAATGAATACCATGTTGTTTTGCGGATGTATTGGTATCCTGTTATATTTCCAAAAGGCATCTAACATGGAGGCGGCGTACGGGCTAGCCATCACAGTTACCATGATCGCTACTTCAATTCTTTTTGCCAATTACCTGGTCATGCACAGGGCTAAACCCATAATGGTCTATATATACCTGGCCGTTTATTTTATGATAGAGTTCAGTTTTTTTTATGCCAATCTTGAAAAGTTTCCCCATGGTGGTTTTGTTACGTTGATCATCGGAGGGATATTATTTGTGGTAATGTATGACTGGTATCGGGCAAGAAAAGTAAAGAACCGCTATGTGGAATTTGTACGCCTGGAAGATTATATTCCCCAGATACAGGAATTAAGTTACGATACCAGTGTCCCTAAGTATGCTACGCACCTTGTTTTTCTTACATCTGCCGATAACCCGAGAGAGATAGAACATAAGATTGTTTACTCCATTCTTAATCGTAAGCCGAAACGCGCAGACATCTATTGGTTTGTTCATGTTCATACAGTAGATGATCCATACACTGCAGAGTATAGTGTCACCAATGTAATACCAAACGATATTATACGAATTGAACTGAGGCTGGGATTCAGGGTACAACCGCGTATTAACCTCTTGCTTCGTAAAGTGGTCAATGACCTTGTAGAAAACCATGAGGTTAATATTAACAGCCGGTACGAAAGCCTGCAGCGAAATAATATTGTCGGTGACTTTACATTTATTGTCATGGAGAAATACCTCAGCTACGACAACGACCTTCCTTTACTCGAAAGGCTTATAATGCGACTTCATTTTGCGATTAAGCAAATATCATTGTCTGAAGAAAAGGGATTTGGTTTGGATCCCAGTAA
>JANMMA010000048.1:0-1902 GCA_031372815.1 Sphingobacteriales bacterium | reverse complement strand
CGAAGTTTCCCGTCTTCGGCCACTAATTTCAACCGGTTACAGTTTGTAACCGTTTCATTTCTCTCTTTGAGGAGTCTGCTTTTAAGAAATCATCCCAATGGGATCTTACTTTTTGCTGTTCAAATAATCTCACTCCATTTTTCATCTGCACTTTTTTTCTAATGGTCAAGTTAGGACCTGTTGGTCTGCATGTCTGGTTACAATATTAAACCCGGCAGGACTGACTCTAATAGGTATTTTCACCCGATTTATCGGGAGATTAAACAGCCCCTTAGTGTTTTCACCTCAAGGCAAGACTCGGCATAGGTGAACAAAAATTTCTTGCATAGACTTTTACCAATACATTACCTAAGGGCTGCAAAGAATGTTGTTTTAGGAACTCCTTATTGGCAGGAAACTCTACATGAAAAGTATTGGATTTTGATCGGAGTTAGTATTGAATTCCAGCTATGTGATTCTTGGGGTTGGAATTGAAGGCGACTCTTATACAATCAGCAATAAGTACAAGTAGTTAATAAACCGAGGGAAATTTACTTCCCTTTATTTTTTCGCGCGCTGTGCGGCAAACCGTTTTTCTCGATGAAGGCCCTTACAATTTTTTCTTTTCTTAGTACTGCCGGGTCGTTACTATAGTCTGGCATTTTATCCACTATGGTAACTTTTATGGAGGGAAGTTTTCTATTTTTTGAATTTGCCATTTTCAAAACTTTATTAAAGTTAATCATCTAGTTTAAGTTTTATAGAAAAAGCTTCATAATATTTCCCAGGTTGAAAATGCCCCCAATCATCATTAACATAACCTTCTACGCAGTAGACCTCTCTTATTTCTTGCCATTTGCTGTTTATACTCATCTGGTAAAGCCTTGATCGCCCTGGCGTGCTTCCCATAGGGATGACTGTTGCATTCAAGGAGTTTTAATGCAAAGGCAAATACGCTGATACCCGCGATGGACCGTGCCGGGATAAACATTATGGCGGGATCGGATTGCGGTGCATACAACTCGAGAAGGGATCTTTGGAGAGAATTTATTATTTTCAAGTATCAGTTTTGACTATGGGATACACCGAAGAACATTTCCGTCATCTCACCGACACATATGGACGTTACGGGGGTTGGGCGATATGGGACTATGGCAAACAAAGACACGAGGAGCGTTCAACAGCATGTATATATAAGAGCCTGCATTTGCTTCACGCCAGATATGTTGTTGTTGGATTAAATGTTTCAGCCCGAATACCAGTTGACTGGGAAAATTTCCGAGGAGGGAGACATGACCGGAAGATGAAATATGCATTTAATGATAACTTGATGAAGGGTTGTTATATCACGGATATCTTTAAAGGAATTGAGGAGGCGAGTTCAATAAAACTTTTTAAACACTTAGAGGAGAATCCTCATATCATTCCGGGTCATGTTGAGTTGTTCAGGCAGGAGATGGAAGATATTGGTGCCAGTGAGAATACTGTTTTTGTGATCCTGGGGCCTGAAACCAGTGGTGTTGCGCAATATTTTGCCAAACACTTTTATCCGCACTTCCCGAACAATAAAGTTCTTTTCTATTACCACTATTCGGGAAGGGGAACAGATCGCAAATGGGTAGAGAACGTATGGTCTTTACTTGGTATAAACGAAGACTTCGATTCCATGATTAGCAAGTACAGTTAGATCATAGGATCAATGAGTCCGCCCCTACCTACCGGCAGTCAAGAATCCGCTAATCCGCTAATCCGTTAATCCGCCAATCCGCTAATCGTTAAGTTCGATCCCGATTTTCCTCATGAGAATCGAAGCATTGAGACTCCCGCAAATCCCCGTCTTCAGCTTATAATCAAAATGCAATTCCTCCCCTTCCACCTGCACATCGAAATGATAATTGTGAATGCCCGCGGGGAAATCGTTGG